>NC_013170.1:1032500-1332500 GCF_000023845.1 Cryptobacterium curtum DSM 15641
CCGTACGTTCGGAGGTGGTCGCAAATGTTTCAAGATACATAATGTACAAATGCTCGGCTGCCACGATAATAGCCAATCCGATGATATAAGGCGACATATACCTACTCCTCTACTGTTTAATATTTCGAGGATAACGCGCAGTTTCTCGCGATTTCGATTACCGCTATTGAACTACAGTTGCTGTAATGCGCGATCATTCCATACCGCATTTAACCTGAATCGAGTACCCAATACCGGCTCGTATTGGTTATAAGCGCGGTATCTTCGCTCTTCGCTTAGCCGCCTGCTTCGCTTAACTGCTCGTCTTATCGTTGCGGCTGACCGCAATACGGACAAACCGTCCAAGCCGGATCAAGCGCATGATGGCAATTGGAACATAAGTCCTTCAGATGAGCATGGCAATTGGGGCAGATGATGTAATCAGCTTGTACCGGATAGCCACAATTTGCGCATTCACCATATTTCATAAGCTCGCGCTGCTTCAAGGCAATCTCAAGCTCTTGTTCGGAGCGATCCATTTCAAGCAGCGAGGGACGCAACAGCAAGTAAGCAATCACACCCACCAGTGGAACAAGGGCGACAATGGACCATGCCCACCAGACAGCACCGCGCTGATACGCATCGCGGGCAACCCACACGACAACCAAAACGTAGAGAATCACGAGCAGCATAATGAATACAAATAGTGCACTCTGTACCTGCGGGGTCATGAATTGTGACATCAGATCGGACATATTGATTCCTTTCCTTAGGTTACCCTAGGCGAGTTCATCCAATTGGGCTTGTACACGCTCTATCTGCTCAAGTGTTTCAGCTTGCTTGGCGCGATCCTTTTCGATTACCTCAGGCGCGGCCTTTGCTAAGAAGCCAGGATTTGCAAGTTTCTTCGTAAGTCGCTCGTTGTCAGATGAAAGTCGATCGAGCTGCTTGCGCAAACGGACACGCTCGGCATCGAAGTCGACAAGACCCGAAAGCGCGGTGTACACCTCAAGCCCTGCTGCCAACGATACACTTGATCCCGCTAGCTTGTCGACGTCGGTGGCAATAATAAGCGAACTGATACGACCCATGCCACTTATTAGTGACGACTGCGCGCACAGCAATGCCTCGTCACGACTATCGGTAACTTTTACGCGCACATCGAGTTCCTGATGGGGAGAAATACCATATCGAGAACGCGTCGCACGAACAGCAGATACCACTTCGCAGACCATCATAATGGCGCGCTCAGCGTCGATATCGCGGTAATCACTGAGAGCACGTGCCTTGGGCCAGGCAGCGCCAATTAAATAGGGTGCGTCTTTTTCCCCAGGCAGCTGCTGATAAATTTCTTCAGTGACAAACGGCATAATCGGATGGAGCAAGCGCAGCGACGTATCCAACAGGAAAATAAGATTACGTTGACACGCAAGACGACCAGCCGCATCATCGCCGGCTAAGCGACTCTTAGAAAACTCAATGTACCAGTCACAAAACTCGTTCCAGAAAAACGCGTACAGCTCGCGAGTAACCTCTGCAAACTCATAAGCATCAAACGCCTTATCAACCCGTTCAACTAGGCCAGCAAGACGGCTTAGTATCCACCGATCAACCGGCAGCTTCGCTTCGGGGGCTCCGGGGGTATACCCTTCCATATTCATAAGGACAAAGCGCGCGGCGTTGCGAATCTTGTTTGCAAAGTTACGGCTGTTCTCGAGCTTGTCTTCGTTAAACCGCAGATCCTGTGCACCAGTCACCTGCATAAGCAAACCAAAACGCATGCCATCGGCACCATAGTCCTGCATAAGCTTGAGCGGATCAACCCCGTTGCCCCTGCTCTTGCTCATGGGCTTGCCATCGGATCCCATCACGGTTGGATAGATGATGACATCTTGGAAAGGAATCTCTTTCATGCAGTACTCGCCGGCCATAACCATGCGAGCCACCCACAAGCCCATGATGTCGCGGGCTGTTGCAAGTACCTGTGTTGGATAGGCGCGTTCGAGTTCTTCGGTCTGGGAACCCTTCCCCGTCCAGCCAAGCGTCGCAAAGGGCCATAACTGACTAGAAAACCAGGTATCAAGAACATCTTCGTCTTGCCGCACGACGCTCCCGCATTCGGGGCATGTGCTAATATCCTCAACACAGGCATCCTGCCATCCGCACGCATCGCAATAGAACATCGGAATACGATGCCCCCACCACAGCTGGCGCGAAATGCACCAGTCTTTGAGATTAGCGAGCCAATCGAGATATACCTGCTTCCATCGGGCAGGATGAAATGTAATGGAACCATCTTCCACCACGCGAGCGGCGTCTTTTTTGAGGCCATCAACCGCGACAAACCACTGTTCAGAAAGCCACGGCTCGAGCTTGTTGTGACAGCGATAACACGTCATAACCGAATGGGTGTGATCCTCAACGTGGTCAAGAAGCCCCAGCCTATCGAATGCCTCGACGATAGCCGTACGCGCTTCGTCGCGATCGAGCCCTGAGAATTCCCCATACCCCTCAATAACATGAGCTGTTTCGTCAAAAATATTGATCTTCTCAAGGTCGTGACGTTCCCCCATCGCCCAGTCGTTAGGGTCATGAGCTGGCGTCACTTTGACAAATCCGGTGCCAAAACCCGCATCAACATAATAGTCACTAAAAATAGGGATCTCACGATCAACAAGCGGCAGCTTTACCTTCGCTCCTACAAAGCGCTGTGCGGCATCATCTTGAGGAGACACCGCGACACCAGTGTCACCTAGCATTGTTTCAGGGCGCGTGGTGGCTACCACAATGTAATCCTGCCCATCGACTGGTTCAACCAGAGGATAGCGCAGATACCACAGATGCCCATCTTCTTCGACGTACTCGACTTCGTCATCGGCGATAGCGGTTGTGCAGTGCGGGCACCAATTGACAATACGCTTGCCGCGGTAGATAAGCCCATCGTGATACCAGTCGACAAACAGATGACGCACCGCCTGAATATAATCAGGGTCGAGCGTAAAGTGCTCGTCGGAATAATCGCAGCTGCAGCCCATGCCTTTGATTTGATTGACAATGGTTGCACCATACTCGGCGCGCCATTCATAGCACGCCTCGATAAACTTTTCGCGGCCGATATCAAAGCGGCTTATACCCTCTTCGGCAAGCTTTTTATCAACCTTTGTCTGTGTCGCAATGCCCGCATGATCGGTGCCCAACACCCAGCGCGCCTGATATCCCTGCATGCGCGCGCGTCGAATGCACGCATCTTGAATGGTGTCATCAAGTGCATGACCCATATGAAGCACGCCGGTAATATTGGGAGGCGGAATCGTAATGGTATAGCAGTCGTTGGCATGCTCTCCAAAACCAGGAGTACGCTTGAAATACCCCGTCTCTTCCCATACTTTAAACAGGGGCGCCTCATGGGCGGCGAAATCAAAATCGACTCTCTTCTTTTCGGGCATGCCCTTGTTCCTTCTGTTAATTATGAATACTCAAACGTAGAAATTATACCGTATGACACTGGCCGAACGATACGAAGGGCGCCTTTGCACGGTTTCTCCCCGCACCCAAGGCGCCCTTACCTGAATCGTATGAATAGCAAACGTTAGCTTGCTGAGGGTATCGAAGCAGCTTCACGAGCGACAATCTCGGGAGAGGTTGTGCCTTCTATATCGCTCGCACGCAGAACAACCCGTGTCGGCTCGGTATGGTCAGGAAGCTCGTACATAACATCCATGAGCACATTTTCGCAGATAGAACGCAGACCACGTGCGCCAGTATTATGTTCAATAGCCTTATGAGCAATAGCACGCAAGGCATCTGGCTCGACAACCAGTTCGCTCTCTTCAAATTCGAACATACGCGTGTACTGCTTCACCAGAGCATTGCGCGGTTCCGTTAGAATACGAACCAGGTCTTCTTCGGTGAGCTCTTTTAGACGCGTAATCACCGGAATACGACCGACAAATTCGGGAATCATACCAAACTTATTGAGGTCTTCGGGTAAAACCTGACGCAGCAGTTCGGCATCTTCGTGCTTTTTGCTCTGCGGCAAGCGCGCATTGAAGCCCAGACCACTTTTGCCAACTCGCTCGGCGATAATGTCAGTGAGACCAACAAACGCTCCGCCCAAGATGAACAGGATGTTTGTGGTATCGATATGAATAAGTTCCTGCTGAGGATGCTTGCGACCACCCTGAGGAGGCACGCTCGCTTCACACCCTTCAACAATCTTGAGCAACGACTGCTGCACGCCTTCACCCGATACATCGCGGGTGATTGAAAGATTTTCGGCTTTGCGTGCAATCTTGTCGATCTCGTCGATATAGACAATGCCAATTTCTGCACGCGGCACATCGAAATCAGCAGCAGTAATAAGCTTCAGCAGAATGTTTTCGACATCCTCACCAACGTAGCCAGCCTCGGTCAGCGTGGTGGCGTCAGCAATAGCGAAGGGAACACGCAGCGTGCGCGCCAATGTCTGAGCAAGCAAGGTCTTGCCGCTACCGGTTGGTCCTAAAAGCAATATATTGCTTTTAGCAAGCTCGACATCATCGTCACTCGCATCAGCTCCCAAACTAATACGCTTGTAATGGTTGTACACCGCTACTGACAAGGCCCGTTTCGCTTCTTCTTGACCCACGACAAACGCACTTAAACGATCGTAGAGTTCATGAGGAGTTGGCAGGTTGTCGAGAACCTCAGCAGGATTGGGATCAGCTTCTTCGTTCAGCGCGATGGAAGCATCGGATGCAAATGGGTCCTGTCGGCTTAAAGAACTCGTGTCGATACCACGCAAGCCCATATCATGCATCATAGCCTCTGCGCATACCGAAATGCATTCGTCGCAGATACAGATACCGTTCGGACCGCTGATCATTGAATTAACCTGTTGCGGCGTTTTTCCGCAAAACGCGCAGTGGATATCCTCGTCAGGCGTGTCATGTTTCTCATGAGGGGTTTTTGCCATAATGCCCTTCGCCTTTACTGATTTGTTGCGTTGTTAAACCACTAGTCTTCTTTTTGAGCAGCACGGCTTGTTACAACCTGGTCAACTAGGCCATATTCGCGTGCCGCCTCAGCGCTCATAAAGTTATCGCGCTCGGTATCCTGTTGAATGGTTTCAAGTGATTGACCCGTATTCTTGGCCAGAATACCGTTCAAACGATCGCGGATATATAAGATTTCTTTTGCCACAATCGCGATTTCGGTCTGCTGACCTTGCGCGCCACCTGAAGGCTGATGAATCATCACACGCCCATTAGGAAGTGCGTACCGCTTGCCCTTTGTGCCATTCGATAGAAGCACCGCCGCCATCGAAGCGCACTGACCAATGCAGATGGTCGAAACATCACAGCTGATGTAATCCATGGTGTCAAGAATAGCCAGACCAGCTGTCACACTGCCACCAGGGCTATTGATGTAGAGTGAAATATCCTTTTCAGGATCGGTTGATTCAAGATGCAGAAGCTGAGCAACAACCGAATTAGCCACATTGTCATCAATCGCTTCGCCCAGAAATACAATGCGCTCATTCAGCAAGCGTGAATAGATATCGAAGCTGCGTTCACCGCGCGGTGACTGCTCAATCACATAGGGAATAAGAGCCGATGAAGGGTGAGTAAATTCGTTCATAGATCCTCTTTACGTCTCGAGATGTCTTTGATGCATCATCCATTATACGGAGAGCGAAACGGGTTGACGACAACCAAGCCATCAACCCGTCCATATTCATAGAAACGTGAGCGTTACGTTACCGAAGTGCGTATTTCATTCAGCTTTCAGCAATGCTTCGATGAGATCAGCCTTCTTCATGCCGTCAGCATCAATACCCATAGCAGCAGCCTGCTCGCGCAGTTCGGCTACTTTCAGTTTGCCCAGTTCGGTCTTTGTCGGCTTTGCAGCAGCGGAATCATTAGCAGAGGCGCTTGCCTTGGCAGCCTGTGTGGTTGCCTTGGATGCACCCGCTGCAGTCTTCGCTTTGCCAGTAGATGACTTCTTTGTTTCCTTGGTCGCCTTGGTGCTCTTGGCTTTTTTAGCGCTTGAGCCCGTCTTAGCATTCAAATTGTCCGCGTCATCTTTAACGCTGTTGAGCTTTTCACCAGGAGCAAGCTCGCTCACTTTCATGTTATCCATAATGGCAGACAGTGCAGCAGTACGACGCATACCAGCGCGCAATGTTGCAATACGGCCAGCATCGCGCCATTCCTTTTCAAGCGAAGCTGCATGAGCGGCGTCCGCCTTAGCAAATTCAGCGCTGATCTCTTCGTCGGTGACATCGATTTTGGCATGGCGTGCCCACGCATCAAGCGCGAGATCCTGCTCGGTCACATCGCGCGCCTGCTTCTTTAAGTCGTCGCGGAACTGCTCGGCAGTCAATCCCATCTGAGCCAGATAGGCATCAAAGGTCACGCCCTGTTGCTGGATCTGCATAAAGAAGTTCTGCAGCAAGCTTTGTTCTTCGACGTCGCACATTGCCTTCGGTGCTTCGCCTTCGAGTCGCTCCTGCAGTGCATAGAGTGCTTCGTTTTCGCGCAGACGGGGCATCATCTGCTCTTTCTGCTGCTTGATGGAGTCAGCTACTCGCTCGCGCAGCTCAGCCACGCCACCCTCAAAACCAGCGGTTTCTTTGGCCCATTCATCATCGAGAGCAGGCAGAACCTTCTTCTTAACCTGTTTAACCTCGACAGTCAGTGTGACCTTGCCGGGGTTATCCATCCCCTGTCCCATAAGGGACGGCTCAGACATATCAACTTCAACCGTTGCTTTCTTGCCTTTAGAAAGACCGATGAGCGCTTCATCAAAAGCTGGAGGGAACAATCCACTCGACAGCTCATAGAGACGCGATTCGGTTTCAAGTGACTCAACGTGATTGCCATTTGCGTCAACCGCTTCAAGAGAAATCTCGGCAAAATCACCTGCCGCAAGCTTTTTAGAAGCAGGAGCATCTTCGAACGTGTAGTAGTAGTTGCGCAGTTCATCAACCTGCGAGTCAATTTCCTCTTCGGTTGCCTCAACGCTCGGCAGCTTGATTTCGATGGCATCGTACGAGGAAAGAGAAAACTCAGGACGCACTTCAACGGTGGCAGAGAAGGAAAAACTCTTGCCTGCCTCAACTAGGTCGCTTTCTTGCTCAAACGACGGCTGGCCAATGGCAATAAGATCTGCTTCGTCCATAGCACGTGGATACAGACTATTGATAATGTCTTCGGTAACCGTAGCAGTAACCGCATTCGGCCCCAGCATGCTGTCGATAACAGGACGAGGGGCTTTGCCCTTGCGGAACCCCGGGAAATTATACTTGCCGGCAAAATCCCGATAGGTTTTCTTAATGCGATTGTCCACCTCTGTGGCATCAACGCTTACCGTCAGCTTCTTCCGGTTATCCTTCAGAGCCTCGACTTTGGTTTCCACTCAGTTCCTCCATCTATTGCGTTATGCAGTCTTTGGCGATTGCGAAGTCGCCAAACAGTACGTTTGACGAACCACTATGGTGCGGGCGAAAGGACTTGAACCTTCACGGGTTACCCCACCAGAACCTAAATCTGGCGCGTCTGCCAATTCCGCCACGCCCGCCAGTCGTCAAACGACGCGCGGCGAATGACCGCCTGCGCGCATGCAAAACGACATATTACCAAAAACCGCGGGGATATACCACGAAAACGGTGCACCACCGCACGCTGTACACCCCGCGGCAAACGACGATATTATCTTCCCTCGTCGAGCGCGATTACCGTGGTGTTTATCGTTCGCGGAACATGCCGCCTCGGGCATCGTCATCGTCACTCGCGGCTTGGGCACGAGCTGCTTCTTCCTTACTGGAAAACGCCTGTTCCTGTTGAGCAATAAGTTCGCAAGCCAACTCACGTAACTTGTACTTTTGCACTTTTTTGGCAGGATTCATCGGAAAATCGTCCACGAAGAATACGCGCTTGGGGACTTTGTAGCGGGCAATACGAGGAATAGCAAAAGCGCGTACCTCGTCTTCAGTCATGCTTTCAAAACCTGGCTTCACGCGGATAAAGGCACCAACAATCTCGCCCAGCTTTTCATCAGGTATACCAATTACCTGCGCATCAAGCACGCCTTCCATTGTCAGCAAGAAGTTCTCCACTTCAAGCGGATAAATATTTTCGCCACCACGGATGATCATGTCTTTGATACGCCCCGTCACACGATAATAGCCATCTTCATCGACGGTACCCAAGTCGCCTGAATGCAGGTATCCATCCGCATCAATAGCCGCAGCCGTAGCGTCGGGCATCTTGTAGTAGCCCTTCATGACGTTGTAACCCTTACAACACAGTTCGCCCGGCTCACCCGGAGCACACTCATGCCCGTCGTCCACCGAGAGCACCTTCACATCAACCGGCGGATGTTTGCGACCGACCGTTGTGCACTTATGCTCGATGTCGTCAGTCACACTCGTTTGCGTAAACACGGGACTCGTTTCGGTAAGCCCATAGCAAATGGTGATATCGCGCATATTCATCTTTTCGATGACCTCACCCATCGTGGCAGGTGGACAGGGACTGCCAGCCATGATGCCCGTGCGTAAACTTGACATGTCATAGTTGCTAAAATTCGGATGATTGAGTTCCGCGATAAACATGGTCGGCACGCCATAGACCGCTGTTGCCTTTTCACGGTCTATGGCAGAAAGAACCGCTTCAGCCTCAAAGCTTTCAATGCCAACAAGGGTCGACCGATGTGTGAGTGCTGCCATAGCCCCCAGCACACAGCCAAAGCAGTGGAAATACGGCACCGGCAGGCAAATACGGTCAGCCGGCGACAGACGCTGCCCTTCTCCGATATAGAAGCCATTATTTAAGATATTACGGTGCGTGAGCATAACGCCCTTCGGGAAACCCGTTGTCCCACTTGTGTACTGCATCATCACGCAGTCGTTTTGGTCAAAGGATCGCTCGACTTCCCAAAGCTCTTCTTCCTGCACATGTTCACCCAGCAAGAGCAGTTCCGGAACGCTATAAAAGCCGCGGTGCTTTTCTGGTCCCATATAGATGAGATTCTTTAAGAAAGGATACTCTTCAGTGTTGAGATAACCGCGTGCCTGGGTAAGCGATTCGGGTATCAGTCCGCGCACCACGTCCACGTAGTCGACATCGCGGAATCGGTCGATGATGACCAATGCCTTCATGTCGGATTGCTTGAGCACGTAATCGAGTTCGTGGCTTTTAAACACCGGGTTCATCGTGACAGACACGACGCCGATCTTGGCAGTAGCAAACATAAACGTAAGCCAGTCGGGAACATTACGTGCCCAAATTCCCAGATGATCGCCGGGCCGCATGCCAATAGACAAAAGACCACGCGCAAGATTGTCGGTGCGTTTGTCGAACTGAGCATAGGTCCAGCGCAGATCGCGGTCGGGATACACAATGAATTCATGCGATGGATCAATTTCTACCTGCGCCCGAAAATAACTGCCAATGGTCTTTTCGGTGTGCAGAGGCCAGTCGCTATCTCCTGGTTGCGGACGACTCCCATCTGCTCGGCGATATGCCTCGCGTGCCTGGGCAGCTTCTTCGCGTTTACGCACCTCGAGGGGGGTCCAGCCCCGAGTATCAGTTGGTATCTCTGAAAAATTATCTGATGACACGGTCATAAAAGGGACCTTTTCCTGCAATAGCGGTGGACGTGAGATGAGTCGAGATGATCGCTTGAACTCAAGCGCGACGGTGAGCTTTCTTGTCTCTCATATGATTCACAATGAACTTGGTGAACTTGAGCAAGCCCATTAAGCTTGAAATCCTAGAGGGGCGTATAGACAACAGCAAGAAACCGTGCGCTTTGTCCTTCGTGAGCACGCACCTGGTGAGGCACGATTGAATCGTAGTAGATCGATTCACCCGGATGGAGCACATAGAGCTCTTTGCCATATTCGATCTCTATCTCGCCTTCAAGGCCGTAGAGCCATTCTTCACCTTCGTGACCCACGAGTTCATGTTCAGTTTCACCCGACGGATCGATGGTGATAATAAATGGATCCATATGCCGCGAGGGGCGCCCCGCTGCAAGGCTAAAATACGCCAAGTCGCCGGCATCACTTGCAGTCTGAAGGCTCTTCAGACGAGTGACTTCTTCCATCTGGCTTGTGCCGATATAGAGAGGACCGAGCGATTCATCGTCGTCCATGAGCGTGCCCAAACGCACACCCAGTGCCCGCGTAATTTTGATAAGCGGCGCAAGTGACGGTGGCACCTCGCCCGCTTCGAGTTCAGCAATAGCGGATACATCACATCCGCATCGATCAGCAAGATCTTGCTGGGATAGATGATGCGCCTCGCGCAACGTTACAATCTTGTGACCCAGCCTGTTTTCGTCGGACATGCGACTCCTCCCCGCTTGCACCATGAACCTCACGGTAAATGAATATCATGGCGACGTGCTCGTATGCTGCCGTATTGTAGGGCAGCACACCGCACATTCGCTCGAACAGCAACAATGCCGGCGGGGAAATCCTCGGTTTCGATACAATAAGCCGCCATAAGCGCGCTGGGACTACTGCACAGTACGGCAATACTAATCTAGATCACGCACACAATGTGGGAGTTACTTTATTTTGCCGCGCTCGAACGTATGATGTCGGCGGACCCGCTTTGGTTCGCGAAAATCGAGCTGAGGTTGCACGTAGTCAAGCGTTTCATCTTGCCGTACCAGTTCAATCTGATCAATGATCCACGTCACTGCTTCGTTGCCGAATACTTCCAACATCTTAATACGCGCATCAGTCATATTCTTTTTCGAGCCAGCTTGTGCTGAACTCTCAAATTCGAAAATACCGCTGGTTGGATGCTCCCCCACCGGAGATTTGTAATGTGCGCGATAGGTCTTCATCTGCCTCAATTCCATCTCAACGTACGCACTGGTCATCATGAGCTCTGTGTGCTAACCAGCACGAGCTTATATATACCAATCAGCATGACGTATATGCGAGCAACCGCTCTTTGTCTGTATATCGGTATGTTTGTATGTCGGCACCTACTCAGTGCGTCTGAACATGTATATGAGCTCGATTGACTGTATCGCAAGTACGAGACAAGAACAAGCGACATCGTATGGCTCTGCAAAAGCCCCGGTCTCCATGCCCGCCTCGCAAAAGTCTTGGACTCTATGGCACTTGCAAAAGCCACCAACATATACCTACCTCGCAAAAGTTGCCGACTATATCCCCGTCTTGTAAAAGCCTTGGGCTCTGTGGCGCTCGCAAAAGACCTCAAAGTTCTAGACTGACTTTAAAACCAAGCAAAAGTTCCCGCTCGGTAACGGTGTATGACGTAACAGCAACCGTTAGCACTCTCACATTGAAAGTGCTAACAAGTCAGGCTATAACAAGACTACACAGTAAGCGACGGGGTAACATGCCCCAGACGGAGATGAGAATTATGCTAGTACCTGCGAAACGGAACTTCTTTAACGACTTTATGGTTAGCCCTTTTGATGCCTTCTTTGATACCCCGCAAGCAACGGGAAAAACATCTTTTGGATTAATGAAGACCGACATCAAAGAAACCGATACCGATTTTGAACTTACCATCGATTTGCCCGGCATGAAGAAAGAAAATATCACCGCTAATATTGCTGACGGCTATCTGGAGGTTTCTGCTGAAACGAAGCATGAGACTGAAGAGGATGACAAGAATGGATCGTTCCTGCGCAAGGAACGCTTCGAGGGCAAATGCAGCCGTAAGTTCTATGTCGGCGATGAAGTGGATGAAGATGGCATCAGCGCCCAGTTTGATAATGGCACCCTGAAAATTATGGTGCCAAAGCGCACTGCACCAGCTCCCGAGCCGAAAAAGAGCATTGCCATCGAGGGTTAAACCAAGCTGGAAAGCGCCTGAGAGTAAAAGAAAACAGGCGGTAATGGGGTGTTGATGCAAGTCAGCACCCCATTTTAAGTTAGTACTCGTTTTTAGAGGTAAATAGCTACCAGTGTCTTGAATGAGAAAGCCAGCGAATCAGCAAGATGGATCTTCGGACGACCTCTTGGACACATTAGACCGCAAACCCTAAGAACAGTCGATCGCTTCGGGGCTTTTCCATGCCCGTACGAACGTCCCCATTATTGAACGTGCGATAGTTGAGAAAAGGGAATAAAGGGTGCTGGTGCACCATGATCGGCAATGAGTTTTTCCATCCAGATAATATCAAGCCATCGATTGAACTTATACCCGCAGGAATTAAACTGCGCGCACCGCGCGTAACCGCACGTGCTATGAAAACGGAGACTCGCTTCATTTTCACCGGTAATACAGGCATACAGGTTCGTAACTCCTTGACGAGCGAGTATGCGCTCAAGCTCGGTATAAAGCGCCGCCGCAACACCTGTGTGTTGAGCACGTGAACTCAAATAGATGGTTGTTTCAGCTGAATGAAGGTACGCAGATCGTTCACGCAGCGCATGCGCGTAGCAAAATCCCACAACCGCAAGAGACTGGTCGCACACAACAAGAAAAGGATACTGCGCAAGAGTATTTTCAATACGCAGACGACATTCATTAGCTGAAGGAGCATCCTCTTCAAAGGTCGCCGTTGAAGTACGCACGTACTCACCGTAGATATCCGCCACCGCACCGGCATCATCGCCCGTTGCTATACGGATAGTCCATCCATCAATCACTGAACTCCCCTTCCCAACTTGGATACCGCTTGCCCTCAAGCGCACGGTCCAAAGGAGTGCTCACTAATCCTCGAGATAGTCCTTCAGTTTGCTTGAACGACTGGGATGACGCAGCTTCGCCAGTGTCTTGCTTTCGATTTGACGAATACGTTCACGTGTCACACCGAATTCACGGCCGACTTCTTCAAGGGTGCGCGGATGACCATCTTCAAGACCGAAGCGCAAACTAATTACCTTGCGCTCACGTTCGGCCAGGCCATCAAGTACCTTCGTCAGCTGTTCTTGCAGCATGCTGAAGCTTGCTGCATCCGGTGGTACCACCGCGGCGTCATCTTCAATAAAGTCGCCCAGCTGGCTGTCTTCTTCTTCACCAATCGGTGTTTCCAACGAAACAGGTTCTTGGCTGATCTTCTGGATTTCACGCACTCTATCGGGCGTCAAATCCATTTCTTCAGCAATTTCTTCCGGGGTTGGTTCACGTCCCAATTCTTGAAGAAGCTGACGCTGAATACGCACGAGCTTATTGATTGTTTCGACCATGTGTACCGGAATACGGATAGTACGGGCCTGATCGGCAATAGCACGGGTAATAGCTTGCCTAATCCACCAGGTTGCATACGTCGAAAACTTGAAGCCCTTCGTGTAGTCGAATTTCTCAACGGCACGAATAAGACCTAAATTCCCCTCTTGAATAAGGTCGAGGAACAGCATGCCACGTCCGACATACCGCTTTGCAATCGACACTACCAGGCGGAGATTTGCTTCAATAAGCTGCTGCTTTGCATCAAGACCGACCGCTTCAATGCGCGTCAAGCGCCTGTGCTCGCGACGGGAAAGCTCTTCGGCGTTATCGGCCTCTGCAGCTTCGAGCTGCTCGCCTGCTTCGACACCTGCTTCAATCTTCATGGCAAGGTCGATTTCTTCAGCTGCCGTAAGCAGCGGAACCTTGCCGATTTCTTTCAAGTACATACGCACTGGATCGCCGGTGAGCATCGTAATAGAAGTATCAGCAGCACGAGAGCGCGAACTCTGGCGAATGCGTGATTTCGAAGCGGTTACCTTTGGAAGACTCACCGAACTTGAAGCCTTGAGTTCTTCTTCAGGAATTCCCTCAAGAAGATCTTCTTCGCTTTCGGCTTCGGGTTTATCCCCCGCGATTGCATCGTCAGAAATATCCGGAACACCAACGGTATCCGGCGCTTCTAAATCTTCCAGATCGACTGAATCTTCAGAGTCGGAAGCTGCTTGATTTTGTATTTCTTCATCCGGCTGGCTGCTGCCGTCTTTGCCAGGTACTTTTTCTGTCGTAGAAGTGCGAGAAGCTGCTGCCACGTGACTTCCTTTCAAAGGAGCCTGCAGACCCTGTAAATCGGAGACAGGGCGTAAAGATACAGCAAAGTAGTGTACCACACTTCGCCTGCTTCTTAATAGGGCTATCTTGCCCAAACTTCAATCGCATGAAGGGTTCATGGGACATTGACAATCGAACATTTGTTTGCAATGATGAAACACGAACATCTATTCGCTTTTTGCATCTTAACAGCTGGGATTTCCTGGTGTGGTTAGGTTTGAAATTCTTGGTGTACTAGGGGTTTTGAATGACAGAGCTTTGAAGCATCGAGGTTTGGACTGCTGGGATTTGAAACATCAAGATGTGCGATAGCAGGATTTCAAAGCGTTGAGTTTTGAACTGCTGAGATTCAAGGCATCAGAGTTTACAACACCACGGTCTTGGAATACGAGGGGACTTACGTGGAACTTGCCGACAAACTGGAAATACTTGCGGATGCCGCAAAGTACGATGTTGCCTGCACCTCTTCCGGTGTCGAGCGCAACGCGCGACGCGGACAGCTTGGCACTGCCCACTCGGCCGGATGTTGCCACAGCTTTACCCCCGATGGGCGCTGTATCTGCTTGCTTAAGGTGCTCATGTCAAATTCCTGCATCTACGACTGCGCCTATTGCGTCAATCGGTGCTCAAACGATCATCGGCGCGCCACGTTTTCCCCACGCGAACTCGCCGATCTGACGATTGACTTCTATCGACGTAATTACATCGAGGGCCTCTTTCTTTCAAGCGGTATCGTAAAAAGCCCTGATTACACAAGCGAGCTGATGATTCGTACTTTGCGCATCCTGCGTGACGAATATGGCTTTTGGGGCTATATCCACGCAAAGGCTATCCCTGGTTCTAGCTCGGAAGCCATCGATCAACTGGGACGCTTGGCCGATCGCTTGAGTGTGAATATGGAACTACCGAGTAGAGAAAGCCTTGCCCTGCTTGCACCTGATAAACAGAAACAAAACCTTATCAGGCCAATGCGATATATCCAGCACACCATCACTGAAGATACCGATAAGCGCGCTCTTTCCTCAAAGCAGAGTCGCGCGCTTGCGTGGCGCAAACAAGCCCCTACCCTCACGCGCCCACGTGCCTTTGCGCCCGCCGGTCAAAGCACGCAGATGATTATTGGAGCGACTCCCGAAAGCGATTTTCACATTCTCAATTTATCAGCTGCTCTCTATAAAACCATTCAGATGAAACGCGTTTTCTTTAGCGCTTATCTACCGGTAAACCACGATACACGGCTCCCCGAAAGCCCTCGTATCCAGCTCGACCGAGAGCATCGCTTGTATCAGGCTGACTGGCTCATGCGCTTTTATCACTTTGATGTCGCTGAAATTATCGACGAGGCGCACCCCTTTCTTGACCTCGCTCTTGACCCAAAAGCAAACTGGGCAATCAATCACCTCGATCGATTCCCCTTAGAAGTGAACACGGCACCCTATTGCGAATTACTGCGCGTGCCAGGCATTGGGGTGCGCGGTGCCCAGAGCATTATGCGAGCGCGTAAGACGCACACGCTTACTGAAAGAGAATTGCGTCGGCTCGGCATAGTCTATAAGCGAGCACGGTTCTTTATTACTTGCAATAATAGTTGGGGTGCCACCGGTATTCCTTTCGACCGCGACTCTATCAGAGCCCAGCTTGTTGCCGCCATCAACGGAGGTGAACACGGACGGCGTTCTGGAGGTGTAATAGCCGGACAGCTGTCCTTTGACGATCTTATTGCACCCGCAGAAATACCCGGCCAGGTGGTTGATCCAATTTCGAGCAAACAGACAATGGCTCCGGTGACACGCACTCAGCATCCCAACCAGTTGCTTGGCAGCTTTGAGGCGGAAACGAAGTGTGCGTCATGAATGATTCTCTTTTAGCTACTGAGTATTCACGCGCCAGATTTGGAATAGCGCGTGATAGCAAAATGCATCCCACGAACAGAGGTATTCTTCAGCAGCGATGCATTCGTTTGCCACGCTTTATAGCAACAACAAGATGAACCTCATGAATATACCGCACAATAATGCCGCTCTACCACCGACAAGCAATGCCACGCTTGCGACGGCGCACACAACCATCGATTGCCCCGATCCCGTAGCTCTTATCTATGACGGCACAATAGAAGGTTTAATGAGCGCGGTGTTTGCTGCCTGGGAGTTGCACCATCAGGTTGAAGATGTACTCTCACAAGAATACGGACAGATACGCTTAGGCCAACAGGTTGTCGTGATTGAGACCGACTTTGAAAAGGCACAACGCGTGAAAGCCGGATTACAGCGGCGTTGTGGAGTAAAAACTTGGCGCACAATTGCACAGGCCGCCTGTGCAGATGGTGCCGATGTGGGTACCATCGTCTACCAAGCAATACGCCGCCTAATGGGCAAGAACGGCGCACAAGCACTCAACGAAGCGGCTGATCCAACCATCGCAGCCCTTTTGAAGCTCGCCCGTCACGTGGAAATTGAAACCGAACATATGCGGCAATTCATGCGCTTCAGTCAGGCTGATGATGGTCTGTGGTATGCCGTCTGCAATCCAAATGCCTCGGTGGTGCCCCTTGTCATGAACTTTTTCGCTGCACGGTTCAATACACAGCGCTTTATCATCTACGACGAAGTACATCATCTTGCTGGCATATCAGAAGATGGAAGCTGGGAACTAGTGCGTATCAACCAATTAAACGTACCAGCGCCAAACGAACATGAAGCCCTTATGCAGGATGCTTGGAAGCGTTTCTATCGCAGCGCGACCATCGAAGCACGCTACCATCCTGAACTGCGTCGACACTTTATGCCGATGCGTCTTTGGAAACACATCACCGAACTGCACGAGAATGTGGAAGAACGCCCGTCCCATCAAAGGAAGGAATAAAGCTTTCGCGCGCTGCATCGCCCGATTGCCAAAAATAATCGACCATTCCAATATGATCGGCATAGTCAAGAAGCTGTTCATATTCATCCGCAGTAATACGCCGCTGTAATTCCGGGAATCCTTTCAAAGAACCGTCCAGAGAATCTTCCAAGGAATCGGGTGGAGTATATTGGCTCATCAGGCTATAGAGCACCGCATTACCGTAACGATGCCAGAGAAATGAAAGGATCGACTTCGATTCATCAAGGTGATCAGGCAACAATAGATGCCGCACGACTACACCGTGCACAAGGCGCTGATCTCCTGCAAAACAGTCATAGGCAGGCACCCCCGCACAGGCAACCATCGCATCAAGAGCACTTACTGCATAGTCGAAGTAATTGGAAGCTTGCGAGTAACGCTGCGCTGTGGTTCCTACCCACGCTGGCGCATATTTGAAATCGGCCAGATACACATCGATACAGTCAGCGTATCGCCTGATGGTACTGGCTAATTCATACCCTGAGGTATTCATAATAAACGGCAGATCAAACCCTTGTGCATGCGCACTGCGACACGCCTGCTCTATGGATGGAAAATAGTGCGAGGGGGTTACCAGATTGATATTGGCTGCACCCTGTGCGCGTAATTCAAAGAATATGTCAGCGAGGCGTTCAACAGAAATATCGTATCCCGCCTGTCCGCACGCAATGGCAGCATTCTGACAGTACACACAGCGAAGCGGACAATTGCTAAAAAACACCGTCCCACTGCCCGCACCAACGCTGATCGGTGGCTCTTCCCATTCGTGAAGAGCCGCACGAGCCACCCGTAACTCACCTGCTGCTCCACAAACACCGCGCTGTCCTGCGGATCTGCGTGCGCCGCATCGCCGTGGACAGAGATAACACCTATCGGCCGAGGGGAGAATCTTCCTCGATTCCAAGCTCTTCATCACTTGTCCAGCCCCAGCCTTCACGATCATCCATTTCATCGTCATCATTGTCATCGGTATCAGAAAGTGTCTGCATACCCTCAGCCCGATGCCAATCAAGCCCAAAGCGCTCGCCTGACGCTTCGTCACGATAGGCAAGCGTTAAAGCAAGCGGAGACAGTTCAATGCCACCAACTGTTGCTAGAAGACGAACTAAATATGCCGCTGTTTCGGTTTGCGGAAGTACAAGCCCCTGTTCCTCTGCCCATGCAAGCGCACAGGTTAATTCACTCGCCACTATTTCTATGGTATACGTCGATGCATAGTTATCGGCGCGAATACCCTGATACCAGGCAGAAATATTCTCTTGAGTACCCTGCTGACTTTCCAGAAAAGCGCGTGCCTGCAGCTCTCCCGACTCATCAACAGCAAGACGCAGCAGCGCCTCTGATTCAACCATTGAAGCGATTTCGAGAGCACGCTTGGCGGTGAGGGCACACTTCACTGCCTGAGCGGCACCGCTTTGGCCGCATTCTTCCCAATGCGCCGCAACAGCTTCGATGATACCGGTTACTTGAGCGAGCTCATCGGGCTGGCCAGCAAGAAGGGCAGTTAGATTATCTCGGTCGGCAAAAGGGTCAGGCACTGTTATATCGGCTGCATGTAGAGGCGCTTCAACAAAATGGGCATCAGATATCTGAGCAAGTGAAGATATCTCACGCGCGGTAGTAGGAGTACATGCTTCCAGACCGATAATAAAGAGACCTTCTCGCAGGTGGGAAAGCAGACCATCCTGACCAAAATACGTTTCCTCATGGCTTTCCTGAGAAGCACAATACGCAATAACCACATCAGCAGCAGCGATATCATCCTGCTGCTCAAATCCAGCAGCAAGAAGATTCTGGCACAATACAGCGCCAACGGCAGCATCTCCGGTATATGCAAATGAATGAAGCATCTGGTTCCTCTCTTATGAATTTCGTACCTTATTGGCAATACGATCGGAAATAGAAATACTCTCGCGCCGATCGGGACCCCAGAAACTTAAGGCAAGCATGCCCGGTCCAACGTGACTACCAACGGTAGGACCAATATTGAGACGCAAAAATACTGCCGCGGGATTTTCTTTTTCCAAAAGTTCTACGAGACGATCGGCATCTTTAGGAGCGTCGGCCTGTCCTACCGCCACCATTTGGCCACCCTGACCATCATCGTGAGCCTTCTGATAAAGCTCAACCATGCGTTTGATACCCTTTTTACGTCCGCGTGCAGCACCTACTACTGCCAGCTTTCCGTCGAGATCCCACGATAAAAGCGGCTTCAAATCAAGCTTTGACCCGGCGATAGCAACACTCGCAGGAATACGCCCACCACGATGCAGTGTCGTGAGATCTTCAACCATAAAGATAGTCTGCACAAAATAGAGTGCTTCCTGTGCCCAATTGACAATCTCAGGTGCTGTCATACCCCGTTCACGCAGGCGCAGCGCTTCAACCATCAGAAGACCCTGCGGCGCACTTCCTAACTTGGTGTCGACAACATACAGCTCAATGTCGTCTCCAAATTCAGCATGCATGCGATCAAGCGCGGCCAGCGCACCCTCATACGCTCCTGATGCGCCCCGCGTAAACGAAAAGTACACTGTGGGAATACCCGATGTCACGGCCTTTCTGAATGCCGTTTCAAACTCTAGTTGAGACGGTTGTGAGGTGCTCGGAGTTGCTCCCGCTCGCAGCCACTCGTAAAAATCATGCGGCGTGCGGCTTTCATACGAATCATCGGTATAGCTTTTCTCGCCATCAGTGTAGGTAAAGGGCAGCATGGTAACCCCAGGTACATCCCAGATGGTACGCGGCAAATCACAGCAAGAATCAAAAATAAGATTACATGCGACAGCCATCGCTATCCCCTATCTTTTACTCGACGTGCAATACGTTCAGCCACTGAAAGATCTTCGCGACGATCGGGGCCCCAAAACACCACTGCAACCATACCGGGCCCCACATGACTGCCGATAACTGGCCCGACCTGGGACGATAAAAATACTACCCCGTTACGCTGTTTGTCGATTGTTTCGCGAAGACGCTGTGTGTCCTTTGGTGCATCGGCATCGGCCACGACCATATGCACGCCAGCGGCCGTATCGTTTGCCCGCGCAAGAGCATATTCCGCAAGCTGACGAATACCTTTTTTGCGACCGCGCGCTACCCCAGACAAAGACAGATGTCCTTCTAAGTCGAAGGAAAGAAGCGCTTTGACGTCAAGTTTCGCACCAGCAAGGGCCACAGACGCAGGGATACGGCCACCACGACGCAGTGAATCAAGATCGTCAACCATAAACAGAGATCCCACGTAATACCGCGCTTCGCGAACCCATTCAACCATTTCTTCAGCTGACAGACCCGCTTCACGCTGCTCGATGGCGCCTAATACCAGCAATCCTTCTGCAATCGACGCAAGCTTGGTATCAACGACGTACAGCTTTGATGCCGGATATTCAACCGCCAATGCGTCACGCACGAGCACTGCCGCATCATAACTACCCGACAATCCACTTGAAAACGAAAGGTATACCGTGGGAACACCCGTCTGGATAGCCCGCTCAAACGTTTCACGCAGGGTAGCAACAGGAATCTGCGCAGTCGTCGGCGCAGGACGTTTTTTATCGCGCATGGCCTCGTAAAAATCATGGGGTGAAAGAGAACGATATAGGTCGTCAACGTAATCGCAACCATCCATAACATACGGAAACTCAATCACATCAATGCCTGGACGATCAACCACGTCAAACGGCAAATCGCAACACGAATCAACTATGAGATTGCAACGCGCATCCATCGCGTCGCTCCTTTCTTGTTTGGCAGATGCCACTCTGTTAGCAGGTGCACAAAAGCTGTTGTACGTTACCGGTAATCTTGTCCTGAAGCGGCAAATTGCACTGGTAGGCAATGCCCAGCGCCGGACCCACATGTGCGCCGATTACCGGACTGACAGGCGCGATGTCAACGGCACGATCAAAATGCGGTGTCACGACATCGCGCACCCAATCAAGTGCGCTTTGACGATTGCCAATGTAGTGAACAATCAGGCGTTTGAAGCCACCGCGACCGGCAATGTCGGCATCAATCTGATTGACAATGGCAGCAAGTGCTTTTTTATGCGAGCGCGCCTTCGCAAGCACGCGCACCGAGCCGTCGGTCACCGTTAAAACGGGACGTATCTGCATCAGGCCACCAATGAGTGCAGAAGCTCGTCCAATGCGCCCACCTGCACGTAAAAAGTCGAGTGAAACCGGCGAAAAAAGAAACCGCGACGACTGAACACCAAACAGAGCGCGCTGAGCCGCATGATCAAGGGAAGCCCCCGATTCGATAGCATCAAGTGCTTCGAGTACTGCTGGTGTTGCGTCACCTCCACATGACGACGAATCGATAAGTGCAAACTTAAATTGGGGATGACACGCTGCAACTGCACGAGCAGCACGAAGAGCCCCCTCATAGGTTCCAGACAGTGCCGAAGAAATAAAGATACCGAGTACTTCATCTTCGGCGCAGGCTGCTTCTTCAAAGCACGATTCGAACGTGGCAGCAGACGGTTGGCTTGATGTGGGAAGCTCTCCACTTGTTGCATCAAGGTGCCCGTAGAAGTCATCGACATCCATCGTGGCATCTTCGTACTCTTGGCCAGCCCAGCGTACATAAAGACTTATGACCTGTACCTTCCCAGATACGCGGATAGATTCAGGTACGGTAATGGTTGAATCGGTGACAAGCCGGATCATGGATTCTCCCTAATCAAGACCACGAAGATGCACTGCCAAATCGCGCCGGCGATAAAACAGCCCTGATTCCAAACCCACTGGATATGAATGTGGGTTGAGCATGCGCTTTTGAGACTCATCGAGTTGAGCCAGCCCCTCGCGCGCCCGCGTCTGAGCAGCCAGCGCGTCACGCAGTGTGTCTGCTAACACAACGTTTCCCGCGCGAGAAAGTGGGCGCAACAGTGTCTCAAAACGCTTACCGGCAAGCTTCTTCTGACGAAGTTCATCAGCTGGATCAATAATGCGCTCTTCATCGTTAACGGGCTGATTTTCTTCAAAAACCATGTCACCAGCCAGTTTGCCATCGTCGTGGTAATATCGACGCACATCAAGAACACCGGGGAAGGTAAGTTTGGTGACACTCTCACTTACCTTCAGGTGATCAACCCAGGGCATATCAGGCGCTTCACGTGTCGCAGAAAGTTTATAGACGCCACCAAGTGTCGGCTGGTCAAACGCGGTGGCGAGCTTCGTACCAACACCCCACCCCGACACAATGGCACCCTGCGCGCGAATGGAAGCGATCGTATGCTCATCGAGGTCATTTGAAAGGATGATGCCGCAATCGTTCAAACCAACTTCGTCAAGACGCGCACGGCACCGTTTAGCAAGCCAGGCCAAGTCGCCCGAATCGATGCGTACACCCAACAGCGCTTCACCACGTTCACGCATTTCAAGACCGACAGTGATGGCATTTTCAAGACCTTGAGCAACATCATAAGTATCAATAAGTAATACGCAGTTGTGCGGAAAATGGGCTGCCCAAGCTCGAAATGCCTCGAGTTCACTAGGGAATGACATGACCCACGAATGAGCATGTGTGCCCGAAACGGGAATGTGGAACAGTTTCCCCGCAAGTAAGTTACTGGTACTAGCACATCCGCCGACCACCGCTGCGCGCGACGCCCAGACACCACCCGTACCCTGAGCGCGGCGCAAGCCAAATTCAGCAACGGGACTACCCGCCGCCACGCAGACACGTGCCGCCTTGGTGGCAATAAGTGACTGGAAGTTTACGCAATTCAGCAATGCTGTTTCAAGAATCTGACATTCCATAATGGAACCGGTAACGCGCACGAGCGGTTCGTTCGGAAAGACAATTGTTCCTTCTGCCACCGCATCAACATCAACCGTAAGACGCATATCGGCGAGATACTCAAGAAATCCCGCATCAAAGAGAGCGCCGCCCGCTGGAGCTGGCAAGCTCGATAGATACTCGATATCGTCTGGCGTAAAGCGAAACGATTCGATGACATCGGCCAGCTGTGCCATACCACAGGCCACGGTATACCCACCCGAAAACGGATTCTCGCGGAAATACATGGTGAAGCAGGCTTGTTCATTCTGCTTGCCACACTGCCAGAACCCCTGAGCCATGGTAAGTTCGTACAGGTCGGTCAGCAACTCGTAATCAATATGCTGCGTTAGATCATTACTCATCTAAGCGACCCTTCTCACTCCGTCGACGGCGAGGTGTGCGATGTGATCGCGGTGCAGGAGCTGTAGCAGATGAAGCACCCTCTTTTCGACGGGACTGCTTTGCGTCGTGCATTTTTGTATCGTGCGTTTTTGCAGCGGACGCATTATGTGCCGTGCTCTTGCGACGAATACCGCTCGACTTTTGTCCTGGTCGCGGAGCCGTCACCTGAGATGAACGTACCGTCGACGTGGAAGACGAAGAATGCTCAGACGACGTCGAAGAAGCCTGCGAACGCGTGCGACGGCGGCGCGTTCGATGCGACGATCCAACAGATGACAACTGGGAAGACGAGCTCTGCTCGCTTGTCTGCGTATGTGGATTATGGTGCACCTGCGCAGGAGCTGGCTTATCTTCACGTGTAAACGCAGCCGTATTAAACGAAGCAGGTGCGCCAGCAAGATGCTCAAAGGGATCAGGGTCAACAAACTCTTCAAACGCTTCACCAATGCTAGTAGGACGCTTTGACGGCGCATCAGGAGCCGGATCATCCATTGCACTTAAGGGGAATGTGACCTGCTTGCCGTCGTCTTCCAGCCGAACGGTCACCCGTTCACGTGGAACATTCAGCGAGGTAACCTTCGCCATTCCGCAGGGCGTGCTTATCTTTGCGTTCTGCTTGGGACACCGACTATGAAATTCTTTATACGCATCAAATTCGTAGCGCAAACAGCACATCAGACGACCACAGGCGCCCGATATCTTCTGTGGATTAAGCGAGAGATCTTGTTCTTTGGCCATGCGAATAGAAACTGGACAAAACTCGCCGCCCAGGCGACGGCAGCATAATTCTTGGCCACAATGACCCAGGCCGCCAACAATGCGCGCTTCATCGCGCACGCCAATCTGACGCATGTCAATACGCACATGGAATTCAGAAGCAAGCTTGCGCACCAGATCGCGGAAATCAACACGCTGTTCGGCTTCAAAAAAGAAAACAGCCCGATCGCCCTCAAAGGTAAATTCCACCATAATTGGACGCATAGCCAAGTCCGCTTCGGCTGCAAGACGCTTAAACACGGGAAGAGCCTGATCGCTTTGGAGGCGTAAGTCATCAACCTTACGAAGGTCTTCTTCGGTTGCACGCCGTAAAACAGGCTGAAGAGGACTTGCTAAGTTTTCGATCGCTTCTTCGGACACATCGACAATGCGAGAAGAATGACCAAACTCGGTTCCCTTCTCGGTTTTAACAACAACAGCATCACCCTCGGAAAGATCCAGATCTCCTGGATCAAACCAGAGTGTGCGGGGATTATATTGCAACGCCACCGGCGCTATGCGAACCATACAGTTCCTCTCTTATCTGCAAGAGCAGCACGTCAATACAGGTCTCAGGAGAAACATTATAACGAATGGCCTCATCGCATCGCGCATGCGCACGTAACGCACGCACGAGCGCCGCGGGCTTTACACGGAGTGCCGCGGCTTCTATTCCTGCCCGCCTATCTTCGTTGACAATCGTGACGCCGGCACCCGCTGTTGCGGCAAGTACATCACGTAGCCACGAACGCATGATAGCTGTCGTCTGGTGCAGTGATTCGGTAGTACGCGCAGTGAGTGCTCGTTTATTACGCGCTTCTATCTGACGAATAGCTGACTTTGCCAAAAATTCAGACGAGGCAGCCAGGTCGCGCTCCTGCGAGGCCCGTACTAGATCAAGTGGCGCCTTTGCAGCATCAAGTAATTCTGAAGCATACTGAATAATATCGAGATCGTCGGCAAGTGGCAGCGATTCCATTACGTCGAGCACGCGCTGACGAAACGCAAAGCGCTCGGTACTTTTGGCAAACTCAATTGCGCGCGAGATTGACCCATCACAAGCTGCCAGTGCAACGGCAGCTCGCATAGGTGGAACTCCTGTATTTTGGCTGATAATGCCGCATGCTTCATGAGCGGGAATATGACGAAATGGCACAACCTGGCAACGCGAAACAATCGTAGGAAGCACCGCTTCACGTGTACGTCCCAATAAGATAAGCACCACGTGCTGAGGTGGTTCCTCAAGTGTTTTCAAAAACGCGTTCGCAGCACTCGCATTCATGAGGTCAACGCGATCAATAATGTATGCCTTACGCTGCGCTTGAATGGGAGCTCGATCGACATCGGACGTGATATCGCGTATCTGTCCCACAAGATACCCCGCCGCCCCTTCAGGGGCAATATAGCGCACGTCAGGGTGATTACGACGCCGTATCTTTTCGCAGGTTGAACAGATACCACAGCCTCCCTTTTCACAGAGTGCCGCTTGCGCTAAGGCATACGCGGCCGCTGTCTTGTTTGACCCAGCTGGACCGCAGAACAGATATGACTGTCCAATACATTGTGCTGCTACCTGCGCCCGCAAAAAGCGCCGCACCTGCGGCTGTCCAAGAATGCGATCAAACACGTCGGGAGCACTCATGATTGACGCCCCCGCTTACGTCGGCTTGCCCCATGAATTTTATTCGCCTGTTCAAAAAAATGCTCGTCAAAGGGCAGCTTGTTGGCATCCCATCCCACGCAATCGGCAACCGCGGCAAACACAAGACGTGCCGTTTCGCTTTTACGCGACGCTGACACCACAACGCGCACACGATCGGGGTCGGATGCAGCAATAGCATCAAATGCCTCGCGCACCCGCGTATGGAATTCAACACCTGCTAATTCGATGCGATCAGGTCCTTGAGCACGCGTCGCACGTTCTAATTGTTTGCGCGCAGAAGTTGGAGCTTTAATAAGAACGGTACGATCGGGTTTGATACCTTGACAGGCAAACAAGTTAGCCTCCTGCACAAAGTCGCGTGACAAACCACGACCATAGGCCTGATAGGCAATGGTCGAATCGCAAAAGCGATCGCAAAGCACGATCTTACCTGCCGCAAGAGCCGGCGCAATTACTTCTTTTACTAGTTGAGCACGGGCAGCCTCGTAGATGAGCAGTTCAGATTCGGCAGAAAGCCCTTCGTAAGACGGGTCAAGCACTACCTGACGGAGAGCCTCGCCCGCTTGCGTACCACCTGGTTCGCGCAGGCGCACAACTGAGTAGCCACACTGCTCAAGAGCACGGGCAAGAAACTTGATATGCGTTGACTTACCAGCGCCATCACCCCCCTCAAAGGTAATGAAAGCACCCCGCGATCCAGTACTTTGGAGACTTTCACCCTGAGAGCTCTCACTTTGAGAGCGTCCATCTTGAGGCTGTTTACCTTGAGAACATCCACTTTGAGGCCCCTCAAGCTGAGATTGCTCGCTTTGGAGTTGTTCACTCTCAGGGTTCTCGCCTTGTTTTCCGATCTCCTGTGGCACGCCTATTTCCCCTTCGTTGCCTTCGCACGCGAGCGACGTGATCCCGATCGGCGTGACTGAGATGACGCAGCTTTTTGAGCCGTTTCAGCTTCCACTTTACCGGGACAATTGAAGTTCGGGCAAAGTTTCCAGGGGCCACGATTGGTAACTACGGTAACCATCGGCGCGCCGCAGTGTTCACATACCTCGTCAGTCGCTTCAAGCGTGCCATACTGAGGAAGCGGATAACGCGTCTCGCATTCGTCAAAATTTTCGCAGGTAATCGACCGTTTCAGCGTACGCGGATTCTTTCGTGCCACCAGGTTTGCATCAATACCATTTGCCTTACAGGTAGGACATTTACCCACAACAAGTTCCGGCTCTTGATTGCTTGCGCATTGCGGGTCGATGCAGTGCAAATAGGGCTTCGCACGAAACGGCGACACCTTAACCTGCGGCATGCCACAAACCGGGCATGGAGTATCGGTGGCTTCAATACGGCCTTTTGGCAGCGGATACGTTACTTCGCAATCGGGCCAGCCGGCGCACCCAATAAACATCGAGCGCGTCTTTTGCGATACACGCAGCTGCAAATCTTTACCACAGCGTGGGCATTTACCCACATAGGCGTCCGCCGCTACGGCGTCAGCAAGCGCATCTTTCACCTGTTCAGAATGGGGAATCAATTCAGAAAGCTGTTCGGAAAGCAAGTCGCGGCTATGCGTTACCACGTCTTCGCGCGTTTTGCGCCCTGCCGCTATCGCGTCCATTTCTCGGTCGAGTTCGGCTGTCATGTCTGCCGTGGTAATATGCGGTGCCCACTGCCCGAGCGCATCACAGACTGCCATTCCGAGCGCCGACGGTTCAATCGGATCGTTTTGAATATACTTCACCGTATAAAGACGCTCGATAATACTATGGCGCGTCGATTTGGTTCCCAGTCCACGCTTTTCCATTTCCTGAATAAGGCGCCCCTGAGAATACCGAGCAGGTGGCTCGGTCTGCTTTTGTTCGAGTGTCGCCCCTTCAAAGGAAATCTGTTCGCCCTGATTAAGAGTGGGCAGTTGTTCGTCTTTTTTCAAACCATACGGATAGATGGCACGAAACCCTGCTTCTTTAAGGACGTCGCCCTTTGCAGTAAATGGCTCGCCCGCCACATCAAGTGAAACCTTCGTCCCTTCGATAAGAGCAGCATCGGAAAGCGTCGCCAGAAAACGGCGAGCGATGAGGTTGTACAGTTTGAATTCTGCCGCCGGTAACGTATCGGGTGTTGCTACGTTTGTAGGATAGATGGGCGGATGGTCGGTTTCTTCCTTTTTGCCACGCGTGGCATGCAGCGGACCTTGGGAAAGTAACTGAGCGCAATACGGGCGATACGCCGGATTACCCTCAAGCATATGAACCACTTCAGCAAGGTCAAGGGAAGCTGGATAGACCGTATTATCGACACGCGGATAGCTGATAAAGCCATCCATGTAGAGACTTTCAGCCATACGCATGCAACGAGCAGGTCTAATGCCTTCAGCCGCTGCTGCAGCCATAAGAGATGTCGTATTAAAAGGAGCCGGTGCTGCGACGCGGCGAGTCTTCTTCTCGATAGCAGAAACAGTGGCACTATGCGCGTTTTGCACCCGATCCATGGCGGAGCGCGCTTCAGCCTCTACCTTAAAACGTGCAGTTGCATGCGGAGCGGTAAAAGATTCATCACCCACAGCAAATGCACCACGAATTTGCCAGTAATCTTCAGGAACAAACGCAAGACGCTCGCGCTCTTTTTCGACAATGAGCGCCAAAGTTGGGGTCTGAACGCGGCCTGAACTGCGCACATTGCCATACCCAGCAAATTTGACCGTCGTCAAATACCGCGTTAAAACCGCGCCCCATATAAGGTCGATGTCCTGGCGAGAAGCACCTGCCTGCGCCAAATTACCATCGAGCTGAACAAGATTATCGAAGGCTGTGGTGATCTCTTGCTTCGTAAACGCCGAATAACGAGCACGTGAAACCGGTAAAAGCGGATTCGCCTCGTGAATCTGAGAAAGCGCATCAGAGCCAATCAGTTCACCTTCGCGGTCGAAGTCAGTGGCGATAACGACACTATCGGCTTTCTTAGCAAGGTTCTTGAGCGAGCGAATGATGTCTTTTTCTTTCGGCAGCTTTTCGATGGGCGCATACGTCAAATATGGCAGCGCTTCCATTTTCCATGCTTTAAGATCAACACCATCTTCTGAAAAAGGTTTTTTCTTTTTAAAGGGTGGTGTCGGCAAATCGGCAGGAACCTCAGCATCCAACGCTTCACCAGTAGCACCAACACCCCGCCAGCCAGCGCGCTTGGACCAAACAAGCCGCTGAGCGAAATCAACTTCAAGAATATGACCACGCAAACCAATGGTTACCCATTCTTCACCCTGGTGAGTAAAGCGGTATACCGGCGTGGAATACACTTTGTCTTTCTTTGGACGGCCGGCTCCCAAGAGCTCTGATATCTTTTCAGCCGCATCATTTTTTTCAGTTACGATCAGTTTCACACGATGCCCCTCTCTTGATTTTACGTGCGTGGGGATACCCCCTGTCGGCTGTCGGCACCTGTTGGTTTTCAGATACGACAGAGGTAAACAGCTAGTTAGGATACATGATTAAACGATGTTTCGATAGAAATCTTATCCAAGCTGTTTGCTTTTCACGCGAACGTTACGTGCATCCGCTTAAAGACAAGCACAATCGCGCGCAGGTAGGCTATCCTTATGTGCATTCCCGCGTGAGGCATTTTCTTCCGCATGAGCTGTCTTCGTGGCTGCATCGTGGAGTAATTGCTGGTTTGACCTCTTAGTTTATCGGGTTTCTGCGCTCTTGCACTTCTTGACGACGTGTAAACAAAACAGATGAATGGAGGGACTGCGAAAGGATGCATATGAGCATGAAAAAGATTGTCGCTGTCACAGGCGCGCTCATTCTTTGTCTTATTGTCGCAGTTAACTTATACGTTACCCTCTCGTGTACGCCCTCAACTGATAGTGGTATTGACGAGGAACCGGCCAGCCAGATCGTCAGTACTCTCCCCTAACGTCAGCACACTTCCCCAACAATACCAGCACGCTCAACGCACATTGTTTCTTCCAAAAGAAACAAAAGTAGCTCAGAACTATCATTAATGAACGAGTGTGCGCCGAACTCTTACACGAGCGCGGATACCATGAAAACTCAGACTCTCATCCGACGTTCTACTCCCCTTGTGCAGCACTCTGTTTCTCACGTGCGAGAACAGCCTCCATCGCACGGATAGCGCATTCAATCTGCCCGTCATCAGGTTCGCGGGTTGTTAAATATTGCATTTGCATACCAGGCCAAAGAATTACCTTTACCAGGGGGTTTTCAGGATGTGTGCCGGCCCACTTAACAGTGATCTCATAACTAAGCCCCGCAATTATCGGCATGAGAATAATACGCGAGACGATAACCAGGGTAAGCTTCGGTAGACCATCCGCTACGCCCCAAGCCGTAATAAGAGCTCCCAGGGGCGTTATGGTATAGACGAAGATTGCGATAATCATAACCATGATCAAAAATGCCGTTCCACAGCGCACATGCAAACGCGGAAAGCTCCGCGCATTCTCTGGCGTCATCAACAGTCCATGCTCAAAGCAGTGAATGGCCTTATGTTCAGCGCCGTGATAACCAAACATGCGCTTGACATCCTTCATCCGCCCAATAAGCCAGATGTAGAACACAAACACGGCCACGCGCAGAATTCCGTCAACAAGATTCCACGCAATTGTCGCCTGATCATATTCGCCGACGAGCAAATTGGTTAAAAACGCAGGAAGCACGATAAACAACACGATGCCCCCTACAAGACCGACCACCATACTCGCGGCAAAGGCGGTATGTGGCATCTCGTCACCAGCTGAAGTATGCGATGGCTCAGATCCAGTTGAGACATGCGGCAGTCCGTCTTCAGTTGATTCAACTGCGTCATGCCGTGCTGAAATATCACCTGCAAAAGATGAAGGGGCACTTGTATTCGATAACGTGGCCTCATCCGCCGTTAAAGCAGTCACAGAAGATTCGTTACCGCCCGCCTGATCAGTCGGGTCATTGTCGCCAGCAAAGGCATGCGCCGCCGCAATTTCAAGCGCCTTCATACCCAGTACAAGGGATTCAACAAAAGCGGTACATCCCCGCACGATCGGCCAGTGCATCCAGCGACGAGAAGCTCGCCCACTTGCGAGGTCATGTTCCTCGGTATAGATCGATCCATTTGGCTGGCGCACAGCAACCGCCCAGTTAAGGCGACCGCGCATCATAACGCCTTCAATAAGCGCCTGTCCACCGACATGCGTCTTATGTGCGCCATCTTCTGAAAAAGCACGACGAAGATCGGAAGTGCCGTTTTTCACCTTAATCACGCTTCACGCGAGGATACGGGTGATGACAGGTCATCTTACCTTCGTGGCAGCCTTCCCGCACACATGACGGACCAGCATCCATAAAGATATACGGCGCCTTCGGACGCACCAAATCGAGCATGTCCCACGCAAGAGCACGAATTTCCCACTGTGCGCGATTGCAACAACGCAGCTCAAAGAAATGATAGAGTTCGCGCGCATTCATTGTAATAACAATCTTCGACTCCGCCGCATTCGGAAGCAGATAGCGCGCATCTTCGGCTGGCACACCCATTTCAACCAGATCGGCATAGGCCGCTTGTATTTCCTGCATCAGGCGATCGAAACGCTCTGAGGCTTCGGGAATCTGCTCGATTGTTGCCGGTTTTACCGTTTCAATGCCGTTCTTAAACTTGACATAGCGCTGCGACTGCTGGTTGTAGCTCGCAAGGCGATGTCGCACGAGTTGATGGGTCAGCGCACGCGAAACACCATCAACGGCAAAAGTAAAACTTGCATGCTCAAGCGTGCTGAAATGGCGGCTCGTCATGATGGTACGCAGCACACTCTGAATGCGTTCCTCAGTCAGGGATTCGGCGAGTTCAGCTGCCCCAACCGGCGCATAACAAAGGCGCGCTGCTACCGCGATAGCACGCTCGGGGTCGGGCGTATGGTACAAAAGCTCAACATGCATGAGACGACCTCCGTCTGCTGAAATCATCGAAACCGATACGGCTTGAACACGGAAAGCTTTAACCGTATCGAATGCGCATGGGTTGCGTATACAATAACCTCGTCAATCTACCACACCAAAACGGTGACACCACGAAGGAGCATGTATGGCACACGAGCAGTACACCGAAAACAACACATCGCACCGTGCCGCCTCTATAAAGACACCAGATACCAACAATTTGCAACCCGACAATTCTCTGCTACACGAGAGCTCACGAGTGAATACGGTTGATAGCATGCCGAGCTTGCAACCCGATGAGCTTCTGTCGCACAAGAGCGAGATACTACACGCTAGCACCCTTTCAACCACCGACTGGAATACAGAATGGAAGCTCATGCAGCGCGTACGTAGGCGCTTCGATGACGCACAGTACTGGAATAAGCGCTCGAAGAGCTTCGGTTCAAAAGATGCTCCCAGCCCCTATGTAAAAGCGTTTCTCGAAAAAGCTGATATAAAAGAAGGCGACGTAGTTTTTGATATGGGATGTGGCACCGGTAGCCTTGCAGTCCCTCTTGCACGCGCCGGTCATCACGTGATCGCGGGAGATTTTAGCCACGGTATGCTTGATCAGGCACAAGAGCGACAAAAGACCGCTGGGGTGTGTGGTATCGACTTTAAGCTCATGCGCTGGGATGATAACTGGGATGCGCTTGGTCTTACAGAAGAATCAGTCGATGTTGCCATCGCCTCACGTTCCATATCGTGCTATGACCTTGGCAGTGCACTCGACAAACTACATCACGTTGCCCGTCGGCGCTGCTGTGTTACCGTTGCCTGCGGTTGCAGCCCCCGCATGGATGAGCGAGTGCTCGCTGCTTGCGGCATACACAACGAACAGGGCAGCGACGCTCAGTATGTCTGGAACATCCTTTTCAACAAAGGACGCCTTGCAACGGTTGATTATATTCGCAGCACGCGCAAAGACACATTCAATACCGATACGGAAGCTTTTGATGACTTCAGTCGCATGATTGACGAAGCGACAGCAAATAGCACGCAAGACGCACGCGCTGCAAAAAAACAGCTACGTACCTGGCTGGATCATAATCTGATTGAAAATGAAACAGCTGGTATGCCTGACCATAAAGGCAACATCGAAGGACAACTCCGCTTGCGCAAGGCACGCATTATCACTTGGGCATTTATCGCCTGGAATAAATAGTGAATACGCATCAATCAAAAACGACCCTTCCCTCTTTCGTTTTGAAAAGGAGAAGAGTCGCACTAGAAGCACTCGAAAAATGTGCTTGAATGCCTAAGGCCTGAACTTCAAGCCTTACTACGCAGAAGCACTATTCAGCAGCAGCCTCAGTCTGCTCGGGTGCTGCCTCTTCAGCGGCGGGCGCAGCAGTTTCTTCTGCAGCTGGTGCTGCTTCACTTTCAGCTGATGCAGCGGCTTCTTCAGCAGCCTCTTTGTTAGCTTCAGCAGCCTGATCCGCAGCTTTCGCTTTAGCAGCGGCCTTAGCCTCAGCCTCAGCAGCTTTCTTGGCATACTCAGCAGCACGCTCGGCCTTCTTAGCAGCCTTAGCTTCGCGCTCGGCCTTCTTAGCAGCTTCTGCCTGAGCAGTAGCTTCAGCACGCTCGGCCTTCTTAGCAGCTTCGCGAGCCGCAACAGTTTCACGCGCCGAACCAAAGCGGTCGGTAAAGCGCTGTACACGACCACCGGTATCGATCAGCTTCTGCTGACCCGTGAAGAACGGGTGGCATTCATTGCACAAGTCAATACGCAGTTCAGGCTTGGTGGAACGCGTCTTAAACGTGTTCCCGCAGCTGCAAATGACCGTACAGTCAACATATTCGGGATGAATTCCTGCTTTCATGGATGCTCCTTAGTACCCTGGTTTCCATACAGGGTGAAGACGAACTGCCCTATCATACCATCGTCGTGGCAAAGAATGAAAAGATAATGCTTCCTTCACAAACCTTGAGCATCGACTTAATGCTCAAATTTGTTCGAATACTAAGCTTTTATTCTCATACTGCGGCTTAATTTCGCGCCTCAAGCTGCTTTATTCGCTTCGCGCGATTAGCCTTAGCACGGTTAGCTTCGCCCCTACCGGCGTTTGCTGAACTTGAGCATCAACCCTCTAAATACAACGAACGCATCAACAACAGCCCGACTACTGACTGAGCCGCAACCACGGTATTATTATCGCTTGAACTGAGACGGATGCGCGGCGAAGAAATCAGTACGCGGCGGCAGCGGGCGCACTGGGTGACTCCCCTGCTCGATTTCACCAGCACTGCAGAGCTCATCAAGACTTTCAAAATCGTAATTCCAGCTGAAGAACTCATGGGCATCGAAATCGAGATAGTCGCAGATTTTCTCGCACCCCTGCGGCACCACCGGATGCATGAGCAAGGTAGCAATACGCAGCAGATAGGTTGAATCAAGCAACACCTGCCGCCGCAGACCTGCGTCCTCTTCGTTTTCAGCACGACGGATACCATCGCTCCAGTATTTATTGGCAAAGCGAATAAATTCATCCATAAGCGACATAATCGAATGAAGTTCCACCTGGTGCATGAGTTCGTCATAACGAGACAGTGTCGCTATTCCCTGATCCCGCACACTGGGAGTTACCTCACCCAACGGTATACATCCGTCAAAGTGGTTTTTTGCCTCGTAAAGACAACTGCGCGCCAAACGATTGAACACCTTGGTAAGCAGTGCACCTTCCTTCAATACCGGATCCGCTACGCGCGAATCAGTGCGCACATTCGGATCGGGATCGAAGGGCTTGGGTTTGAAGCCAGCTGGCTTTTGATCGAGGCCAAGCGCCAACCAGTGAGCGCGTAACTGCTCGACTGTGTAGTAATTGAGCAGTTCATCAGCTGAAGGTGGCTTTACCGAACCAGATGAAGATGCCTTCTTATTGCCAAAGAGCAAATGATGATTCGCAACAAGTTGTGTCGAACGCAAATCATGTCCAACGGGCGGAAGGTGACGTTCGTTATCGGGCTGTACTGCTGCCCAAATAGCTGGTTGTGCTACCCCATAGAAATAGATATTGTCCTGGCCGATAAATTGATACACCTCGGCATCGTCATCGCACCACCACCGATGCCATTCGTCGCGCGGAAGACCGAGCGCGTCATTGACGGCAATCGTAAATGAAATGGGTGCCCAGAGGCTTTCCGGCCAACACCACACGGTAAGGTTTTCAGAACCTTCTAGGTCGACAGCAGCCACTCCCCACTCGATATTGCCGGTAATGCGAAACGGCACCAGGGTTTTCCCGGTGCGAAAACGGATGCCAGCACGGGCGAGCACACTGCGCGCTTCGTCGCGGGCGGCGATATCAGCAAACTCTATTTCGAAGCTCTGCTTACCCTTCCCTGCTGGACGAAAAGAATGCTCAGGTAGATCGTCTTTTACAGCAAGATAATCATCCCACGCTTCCTGCTTCACGAAGATAATCGGTGGAGCAAGAAACTCACGTACGGTGTCGGTAACCACCCGGCGCACCGTCGGATCTGCTTCTTCACTAGCAACCCACCGACGCAGGTAGTCGATAAATTCGGGTAGGTCAAAATACCAATTATGCACCGGACGCATTTCGGGAACAGTGCCGGTAATGGTTGATATCGGATTGATAAGATCAACCGGCGCGTATTGGTGACCAAGGTCGCATTCATCCGCGTACGCTTTTTCACTCTTGCACCCCTGTACAGGACAATGCCCCTGCACCTGACGACCGTTTAAAAACGTCTGGGCTTGTGCGTCATAGAACTGCAGCGTCTCTTGACGATGAAGGTAACCGTTATCGTAAAGCGCACGCACGAATAGGTCAGTTATCTCTTGATGCACTTCACCCGCGTGACCGATACCGCTTCCCTCGTAGATATCAAGGCTCACGTCATACGCATCAAGCGTCGCTTTCTGGCGATCATGATTCATCTGCACATAATCGGAAATAGTGCCAGTGAAGTCGCCCGCTTCCACAAGCTTGCGATACCCCTCGTTGATGGGCGACCCATAGCAGTCGGTTCCCGATACAAAACGTACATTTTCAGCACCAATACGGTCACGCAAGAAGCGCGCAAAACAGTCGGCGGGGACAAATACGCCACCGACATGTCCAAAATGCAGGGCCTTATTCCCATACGGCATACCGGCCGTCACGACAGCACGCGCCGGCCAGCTTGTGCTATTCGACGTTTCCGTCATATGTATTCAGCTCCTTTATCAGCTGTTCAAGATCGGATGCAGAAAGACCCCGATTCGCCTGAGAAGAACCCGACAAGGATCCAAACAGAGAAGATAAGGGAGAAGTCGGCAGCTCAAGTGTCGTCTTAGAATAGGAATCAAGACCAGCCAAAGAGGCGGCAGCATCAAGCGCATCCTCAAGCGTGCCGATTTCATCAGCGAGACCATTGTTAACTGCTGTCACCCCGGTAAACGGAAGCCCCGTCGCAAGTTGCGACACTTCTTCGGCAGATAAATGACGTCCCTGCGCTACGTTGTCAGTAAAGACCGCATTAATCTGGTCAACCAAATCTTGATAGTAAGCGCGCTCTTCATCGGTTAAGGGACGCGAACCATAGGAAGAATCCTTGCTTTCAGCACTGGCAATATTGTCGATATTTACACCCAGCAGCTTCATAAGACCCGAATAATCAATCGATTGCATGACCGTGCCGATGGAGCCAATCTCGGTGCTCTTTGCCACAAAGATGCGATCTGCCTGGGAAGATATTTCATATGCTGCGCTGCAATTAATAGCAGCGCTAGAAACAACAATAGGCTTTGACGCTTTAAAATCACGCACATAGGAAGCCATCTCTTCGCCCGCTGTCGCTGTTCCTCCACCGGAATTAACACGCAGTACGACTGCCTTAATATTCGGATCGGCTTGCGCTTCGTCAAGCAGTTCTTTCAGCCCTTCGGGGCTACACGACGTACCGTTATAACCAATGGTGCCACTCATAGTGATAACCGCAACTGAATTGGGCTGTGCATGCTCCGCACCCTCACGAGCAGCACCGATGAGCGTGTTAACGCACGAACCCATCAGGAACACCGTCAGGGCAAGCAGGGCCACAATACTAAGCGCAATAATACGCCCTGTATGCTTTTTTGGCTGTACCGCGGCTTGCTGACTCGATGCGGTTGCTGGCTGGGCAGGCGCAGAGGCTTGCTGATGCGAACTCTGCGGTGGAACAGGAGCAGCATATGCGCTGCTCGTACCAGCGCCTGTGGTGACACTGCTGGCATCTGCCCTACCACTTGCGGTAAAGCCCGATTCAACGGGACGTTCTGGGGTGCCCTGCGGTTCCATGGTGGTTCAAATCCTTACAGTTCGAGATTATCTTCCAGACGGCGCCCCTGTGCCTTCTTCGCGGTGCGCAAGAGGAATTCCTGATTGGTTTCCGTCTGCTTAAGCGATTTAATCAGCATATCCATCGAACGCTCGGTATTGTTCATATTCGCCAGAATACGACGCACCGCCCAAATAAGAGGTGCCTCTTGCTGGTCAAGCAGCAAGTCTTCCTTACGCGTACCGGAAGCCACCGGATCGATAGCTGGGTAAATACGACGGTCGGCGAGATTGCGGTCGAGTTTGAGCTCCATATTGCCTGTGCCCTTGAACTCTTCGAAGATAACTTCGTCCATCTTCGAACCGGTATCGATAAGAGCTGAAGCAAGAATGGTTAAGCTGCCGCCGAACTCGATATTGCGCGCCGCGCCAAGGAAGCGCTTGGGAGGATACAGTGCGGTTGAATCAACACCACCTGACAGAATACGACCACTCGCTGGCTGCGCAAGGTTGTAGGCGCGCGCAAGACGCGTGATGCTGTCGAGCAGGATAACAACATCTTTGCCCATCTCAACCAGACGCTTTGCCCGTTCAATAACCATTTCTGCCACCGCAATGTGGTTTTCAGCAGGCATATCAAAGGTTGAAGAAATTACTTCACCATGTACCGAACGCTGCATATCGGTCACTTCTTCGGGGCGTTCATCAACAAGCAGACACATCAGGTGACATTCAGGATTGTTCTGCGCAATAGATGCAGCGATCTGTTTCAAAACGGTTGTTTTGCCAGCCTTGGGCGGCGAGACAATCAGTCCGCGCTGACCCTTGCCAATGGGCGCCGCTAAATCGATAACACGCGAAGTGATAGACGTGCGACCATGCTCCATCACAAGTCGCTCATCAGGATATACCGGTGTCAGGTCTTTGAATCGCGGCCGTTCGCCCACTTCATCAGCGGGAATGCCATTGACCGTGTAAAGACGCTGCAGGGCGCCATACTTTTCGCCCGAACGAGCGGGACGAATTTGACCCGTGATGCGATCGCCCTTACGAAGATGCTGTCGACGAATGAGCGAAGTGCCAACATAGACGTCATGCTCGCTTGGCAAATACCCTTCAGTGCGCAGGAAGCCATATCCATCAGCCAGCACATCGAGAACGCCTTCTGCTTCGACGAACCCATCCTTTTTGAGCGTTGCGTCGTAGACCGCTTTGACAAGATCGGCTTTAAGCAGGCCTTTCCAGTCAATATCGAGCGCATCAGCCTTCTCACGCAACTCGGCAACCTTAAGCTTTGAAAGGTCTTCTATCGAAAGCTTGGGAGAAGCAGACGCATTATCGGGACGGTTATAACGCTGCTGCCGACGGTTCTGTCCATTCCCATTACCTTGTTGGCGATTACCATTGCCGTTGGAACGAGAAGAATTAGTACCGGAACGAGCTGCATTACCCGTACGGTTATCACTACGATTATCGCCCCGTTCAAAACGGTTTTGGCTTTGATGCCGCTTCACGCGGCCTTTTGGACGTCTTTCTCCTGTAGAAGACGAATCCTGACGCTCTGAAGCTGGTATTGCTGACTCATGAGCTGCTGGCGCATCAGTTCCTGTTTCGATACGGCGCGTACGGCGACGATGCTGCTGCGCTGGTTGTGACGGTGAAGTGCCTTCATCGACTTTATTTGGAGCAGATTGATCAGCGTCTTTACTAGCAGCACGACGGGTAGAACGCGCCGATGCCGCATCAGCAGAGGCATTTTCATCAGCAGCACTACTGCGGCGACGTCGAGAAGGAGAAGGTGCTGCGTCAGACAGATCTTCTGTGCCTGTGCGACGGCGTCGAGTCTGGGTGGACGGTGACTCATCCTTTGACTTTGAAGCTGTTGTTCGCTTGCGACGTGTTGGAGTAGCAGGTTTTTCCGGCACAGAATCGGTAGTTTCAGAATCGCTCATGCTCCCTGCACTTTCTCCCAGTCCTTCATGAAGGATTCAAGGCCACGATCAGTCAGCGGATGCTGAACCATCTTTTTCAGTACGCCAAACGGCACCGTAGCAATATCAGCCCCCATCAGCGCACACTGAGTGACATGATGTGCGCTTCTTACTGATGCGGCGATAACTTCAATGCGCTCCCCGTGCACGGTTGCGTCCGAAAAATCGTACTGAGAAAGTGCCCCGACGATATTACTGACCTGATCAAGCCCATCTTCGGAGATGTCATCAAACCGACCGATAAAGGGACTCACATAGCGTGCACCAGCACGAGCGGCAAGCAAGGCCTGCGGCACGCTGAAGCACAGCGTCATATTTACCGGAACCCCACGGCGCGCAAGCTCATGCGTAGCGGCAAGACCTTCAACCATCGTGGGAACCTTTACCACAACGTTATCGGCAATATCCGCAAGCTCAAGCCCATCACGCACGATTTCGTCACGCTGCATCGCAACACTTTCGGCCGAAACAGGGCCATCAACGATCTCGCAGATGCGCTTGATGTGGTTGTGGAAATCAGACAGCTTGCCACCCGTCCGCGCATAGAGCGTCGGATTGGTTGTGACGCCGGCAATGGCGCCCCAGCTGGCTGCCTCCTCGATCTCAGCCAAATCGGCCGTGTCCAAGAAGAACTTCACGTGGGATCCTCCTTAAAAAGGAAAGGTTTGATGCGCAACAAGACAGAATGAAAGATAGGACGTGCGCATGTCAGATGGGATAGTGGACAAAACCCCTCTGAATCGGGGTTGACCAAAGCAATACTACGCAAAACCTTCCGTCTGTGCAAGGCGTTTTCTTACGACACGTTTAATAAACGCATGATACGGCTGCGATTTTATTCTTTTCAACCACAGCTAACTTGCTACAATCGCACTCGTAGAACAAAAAGTCCAACGCGAGGAAGGAAGGCTATGTCTGCTGATGCCATTGTCCTGTCTCAAAAACTGTTCTGTGGAACGGAGGACTGCACCCGCAGTGGCGCGTTTGCCGTAGAGAACGGCAAAATAAGCGCTGTTGGCAGCCGAGATGACATTCTTTCCTTACGCAATGCACAAACCGATATCATTGATGCAGGCGACGCATTGGTCTGTGCCGGATTTCACGATTCACATCTGCATTTCTTCCATTCGGCACTCTATGGATCGCCTCTTGCACTGCGCTACTGTGGCACAAGCGAACAGGATTGCGTGGCAGCACTTGCTCCCCTCGCCGCACAACGACCAGCGGGATCGTGGCTTTTGACACAAGGTTGGCGACAAGCGCACTGGTCCCCCGCTAACACTCCCAGCAGAGCTTCTCTCGACGCGGTCTACCCCGACCGTCCTGTTGCTATGTACTCGGGTGACGCGCATACCCTCTGGTTAAATAGTCGCGCACTCGAACAGCTGGGGATTGCTGAAGATGCACCTGATCCGGAAGGCGGCACCTACGATCGAGACAAAAACGGCCGACTGACCGGCATCGTACGCGAGGCGGCGGCTATGTTGCTGATGCCCAAAATCGTCGCTTCCTTCACCGTCGAAGAAATTGAGTCAGCCTATGAAGGTTTTCTTGCGCGACTCGCTTCAAAGGGTATTACGGCTATTTGTGACATGTCTCTTATGGCAGCACCAGGACTCGACTTTGTGCGCGACGATGTATTTGCCTCGCTGCTCGCACAGAACAAACTCACCTGTCGGATACATATGTTTCCCACTCTGCTTGATGATATGAGTCGCCTGTTTACCATGCAGAAAACGTATCGCGGCAACATGTTGCGAGCCTGCGGGTTTAAACAATTCTTCGATGGTGTATCAAGTCAGCACACCGCCTGGCTTGAGCGCGACTATGCCAACGCACGCTTTGCGGGCGATCATGGTCGGCCCACGATAGACCCCGATCACCTACGCACGCTCGTATTGGCCGCCCACGAAAAGGGCCAAGCAGTACGTGTTCATGCTATTGGCGACGAAGCTATTCATACGATTCTCGACATTTATGAAGAAGCACGTGCAACCTTTGGACCGCTTCCGCACGGACTTCATCACTGCATCGAGCATTTGGAAGGCTTTCTTCCTGCAGATATTAAACGCGTGGCACAGCTCGACGTTGTCGCTGCCGTACAGCCAATGCACATCACGCTTGACCCGGGAGCACCCGAAGTCGACCTTGGACCAGAACGCGTTCCTTACATGTGGCCTTTTGCTTCAATGCTTAAGAGTGGTGCCACGCTTGCGTTTGGCACTGATAGCCCCGTGTGCGATATCGATCCACTGCCCGGTATCTATACGGCTATCACGCGCAAAACTATCCCCGATGGACAACCTGCTGGTGGCTGGTTACCCACTGAACGCATTAGCGCTCCAGCGGCTCTCAGAGCTTACACAGCTGGATCGGCACATGCGTGTGGGCGCGCATCTGAACTGGGAACGCTCGAAGTAGGCAAGCTTGCTGACTTCGTTATTCTTGACACCGACATTACTTCCTGCGCTGATGAAGACATCTTAAAGGCGCAGGTGCAGGCTACGTATGTCGGTGGAAAACAAGTGTATGGAGCTGCGCATTAAACACCACGTTCGGCATGCTTGTCGCTCGATGATATCGCAGCTCCTACAAAAGGATCTACGCAATGGCATTGTAGCCCTTGTGTGTTATAGCTAAAGATCCTTGTAAAGGAGAGGATTTCGCGGCAAGCGCTTCGCGATAGCTGCTACACCCTCTCCTTTACAAGGTCTTCACGGAAACCATCGCGACGACCGCTACACCCCTTCTTTGTGAGGTTGTCACAAGAAACTTTATGGTAGTCGCTACCTCTTCCCCTTTACGGGGCGTCTACGACATCACTGTAAAGTTGTATTTAGCAGCAACAAGCGGCTATCAGTCTTTAGAGACAAGTTGCCCGTCTGACGGTTTTTGTTCTGCAATCAGCAGATTACCTTTAGCGATATTCCCACATATGATCAAGTGGACCAGTGCCCTTGCCCATATTGGGATTGTTCTCCAAAGCACCCGAAAGGTACTGCTTCGCCTTGGATACTGCCGCTTGCATATCAAAGCCCTGCGCAAGCCCACATGCGATAGCGGATGAAAGCGTGCACCCGGTACCGTGAGTGTTTGGCGTATCAATACGACGATGATGCAGCCACACTTCGCGACCATGCTCGGTTAAAAGAAGGTCGTTGGCGCCATCGTCGAGATGTCCACCTTTAACTAAAACCCACTTGCCCTGATTCATCTTGCGTTGAATGGCTTGTGCAGCGGCAAGCATATCAGCCGCACTGGTGATCTCGATTCCTGAAAGCACCTGCGCTTCAGGAATGTTGGGCGTCACAATATCGGCAAGAGGAAGAAGCTCGTCGATAAGCACCTGTACAGCATCATCAGCCAAAAGAGCTGCACCACTCGTAGCAACCATAACCGGATCAAGAACGATATTGCTCGCCTTCACGCGCGTAAGACCGCTTGCAATAGCATGAGCAATTTCAGCTGAAGACACCATGCCGATTTTCACAGCATCAGGCCGAATATCATCAAATACGGTATCGATCTGCTGCAATACAAATTCAGGTGTTGCATTCTGCACAGCAGTAACACCAAGAGTATTTTGAGCGGTAAGTGCGGTAATAACCGTTTCAGCATACAGTCGCTGTGCCGTTATGGTTTTGATATCAGCCTGGATTCCAGCGCCACCGCTCGAATCAGATCCAGCAATGCTCAGTACTGCAGGTATCATGGCATACTCCTTACCGTCTAGGTGCCACTGTTATGTTGGTCAGTTTTAGTGTAACGCGCTCAACCGATACCAGAGACATAATTTCGCCCTGCTGCGGAACAATCGCAAGCGTTGCGTGTTACACCACACAAATCTTAGCGCTGTTGTGCGTGAAATACCTGGTTGCAGGTAGTACGCAATTGGCGCGCAGCGGCTTTGCAATCATGCGCAGCAAAAATTGCCGATACAACGGCCGCACCACAGGCTCCACTTCCCGCCAAACGGGGAATTGTTTGTTCATTTAAGCCACCTATGCCAACAACAGGAATCGAAACGGCGTGGCAAATGTCGTAAAGTTCCTCCCTGGTTACCTCTACTGCATCTGGTTTCGTTGCTGTTGGCATAAGAGCGCCAACCCCCAGATAATCGGCACTGGCAGCTTCCGCCGCACGAGCTTGAGCAATAGTCTGTGCCGAAACACCTACGATCTTATCTGGCCCGAGCATCTTGCGCGCCTGCACACATGAACTATCATCCTGCCCCACATGCACACCATCGGCATCAACTGCTACCGCAGCCTGCACATTGTCATCAATGACAAACAAGACACCTGCATCGTGACAAATCTGCTTAATGGAATACGCGAGCGCAACCAGTTCATCGAAAGATGCCTGCTTTTCACGCAACTGAATAATCGTTGCGCCTCCAGCGATAGCAGCAGCAACGCACGACTCGAGTGTGCGCCCACGCAGCCACGAACGGTCAGTAACAGCGTATAGCAGCACATCGTCAGAAGAAAAACGCTGACGGGGTGTAGCGGATATGACAGCGCGGAGTTCTTTGTCAGGCACGCTAGAGCACTTCCTCGACACGAGCAAAACTATGCAGCTGTGCATTCGAAAGGTTGAATAAAGCATCCAGCAAATAGGTGCGAAAGCTGCCATTGCCATCGCCCTCTTGCATACGGGATGCTGCCAGTTCTCCAGCAACACCCATTGATACCACCGCACCAAGAGCGGCTTGAAGCGGCGTATCTGCTGACGCAGCAAACGCGCCGGTAAGAGCCGAAAGCATGCATCCTGCACCGGTAATGCGACCCTGTAAGGCAGACCCATTACGCACCGCAAAGGCATGATTGGCATCAGCCACCACGTCTATGGCTCCGGTAATAGCCACCACAACCTGTGCTTGACGAGCACGAGCGCGCGCAAAGGCCGCAGACTCTGCCAGATTGTCGTCGGTAGTAACATCGGCAGGATTGACATCGACACCACGTGTTGAAGCAGCAGTGCCTGCAAGTGCTTTAATCTCGCTCATATTGCCCCGCAGGATAGTAACCCCGTATCGATCGAGTAGTTGAGAAGCTGTCTTGGTGCGTAGCTTTGATGCACCAGCACCCACCGGGTCAAGCACAATGGGGTGATCAAGCGTGCTCGCCCGATCGGCGGCAGCACGCATACCGGCAATCGTCGCTTCATTAAGCGTACCGATATTAAGTACTAAAGCGTTGCAGATTGAAGTAATGTCATCAACGTCTGCTGCTTCATCGCTCATAATAGGACTTGCATCCAACGCTAACAGTGCATTCGCACAATCGTTTACCGTGACATAATTGGTAATGCAATGGACAAGCGGATGCTGTGAACGTACTGCATCGAGTGCGGAAGCTGCAATTTCTTTTCCCTGTTCAGCCACGAAAAACTCCTTCTTGTGTAGGGACAATCTTGTCTGTAGGAACAATTTTGTGTATAGGTACGACCTTATGTATAGAAACAATCCGTTGTATAGGAACAATCCTGTTCGTTGAATTAGTAAACTGGTAACTCTTCCCCACTAGCTGCGCTCGCAGAGTGCCCTACCCGTTGTATGCATCAATCGCACATGGCAGCGGATCCGAGCACTTTACGCATCGGTAGATCGTTGCATTGACTGGTAGATCCGATGTGCAAGCCAGGTTGCAAACGCGATGATAATCATCACTGGCAAGGTATTACCCACTGGAATATCCCACGACAGTGAAATGCGATACAGTACAAAACCAGCTAACCACAGCACCATGTTGAGGATATTAAATCCAGAGCGCGCTGACTTGGGTTCAAGCACATCCCTGTCGCTCGTTCGGTGAATGATTAGCCGGTCAACACAAACAATTGCCGCCATAGGAGCAAAGATCGATCCAATCAGATAAAGAAACGGCTCAAACGTAGCTACCGGCGCTGCGATAGCAAGCAGCATGCCAATAAGCGCCGCCACAATGCCAGCTGTTCGAGCAGGAATACGCTGATAAATCGCTGCGGCTGATATACCAGCTGATTCAGCATCGAGAAACGTGGTAGTAACGGTTGAAAACACCACTACCAGCAAGCCTACTACACCCCAACCGATCTGAGAAAGAACCGCTGTTATATCGCTGCTTCCTGCAAAAAGAGCCAACCCAAGACCTATGGCAAACATCCAGCAGCTTCCTGCACCATACGTGATCGTTGCCGTTAAAGCTGCCGAACGAGGGCGGCGGGCTTGGCGCAAATAATCCCCAGCAACCGGAAGCCACGAAAGCGGCATAGCAGCGGCTAATTCCACCGCTGCCCCAAAGGTTATAGGGTCACCTGCAGATACAACAACCATCTCTGTGGATGAGGTTGTGAATATCTCAAAGCTCACCAAAATCGTTAGGATGAACAAACCAGCTGCAGCAATTGATTGCACGCGGCCCATTACTGCCGGTCCAAGTGCAACCCATACGACAATAAGTGCACCCAAACAAAGAGCCCAGCCTGCCAGGCCAAAGGCAGGAACAAGCACCATTGCCGCCGCAGCGCCTGAGGTGATCATGATAGCTGTCCACCCAATAAGTTGCACAACATTGGCCACCGAGAAGACCAGCGATCCTTTTACCCCAAACGAAGCTGCTGCCATCTCCATGGCACTACGACCCGACCGAGCACTCGCATACGACATTCCCCAGAACAGCACACAACCAATAAGGTGCCCGATAACAATAGCTGCAAGCCCTTGCTGCCATCCGAGCGAAGCGAAAAAGGTGCCGGTCAAAATTTCAGCTAATGAAACAGCTGCCCCAAACCAGATGAGGCCAATCTGTACGTTTGAAAATATGCGCGTTGGCGCAAGGTTGGAATGCGGCTTGTCCGCCATACTGCTCCCTTCGTTGGCATTACCCACATCAGGTGTACGGGTCGAAGCGATGCTACGCTTCCTCTCAGCCCGCTTTCTGCGAGCTCCCCGGTGCTGTTGTCATAAATGTTGCAACAGAGGGAGTATAAACCAACTCGCGCACCGTAAGAAAAAATAAGATTATGTAAGCGGGTGAACGGCTCTTAGCTCTATGGTAAGCACACGGTAGGCCATGCATCCTCTGAGAAAATCACCACGACATCGCCCTGCTGCACTGATACTTCCGCTGGCGCACCAGTAAATTCATTCGAAAGGCCAAGCGACGCAGTATCGGAAAGCACCGCATTTTCTAAGGAATACAGAAGTCCCCGCTCGGTTACCCCCTGCGCTGGGCCACCAAGTGCAAACACCGAAAGATAACGTCCATACTCCTCCGCATCAAGCATGGCAGGGTCAAAAGCCTCCCAGGCTATACGGCAGGGTCCAGCAAGAAGCGTAAGCACAAACCCACATCCAACGCCGAAAATACGCACACCTGATTGTGCGCACGAGCGCATCACCTGTATGTTCGCAAGAGTATGATCGAGTCGACGCGACAGACATCCATACAGCACAATCTCGTCAGCATCTGCCTTGCATGCATGGGCAATAGCAAGCTCCATGTCGCTTTCGTCTTTTTCATGCGGAAAACGCAGTATGTTTTCTGTCTCAGGCACATACCCTAAAGAATCAAAATCGCCAACGACCAGATCAGGGGTCAATCCCCGGCTTTTTAATGTGGCATAGCCTGCATCAACAGCGATAAGCACATCATAGTGTTCTACTCTAAAAACTTTTTCATTAAAGTCGACAGCACCCACTAGGGCAAATCGGGTCATGATGCCTCTTTCGAGATTACAACGCAAATGCGCCTGCGATATGATTTCCTTTTGCTAGAATACCGTTCCGGAGCGGGTTGGACAACCGCGGGCGGATGTATCCGCATGAGGAAAGTCCGGGCTTCAATGGGCAGGATGCCAGCTAACGGCTGGGCGAGGCGACTCGACGGATAGTGCCACAGAAAAGAAAACTCCCCTGTTATGCGACAATATGTCGCTACCGCAGGAGAAAAGCTGAAACGGTGCGGTAAGAGCGCACCAGTGCGTCGGCAACGACGTAGCTTGGAAAACCCCATCCGAAGCAAACGTAAATAGGAACGCCATACGGTCGCCCATCCGTGCGTTCGGGTTGCGTGCTTGAGATGTCTGGCAACAGGCACCGTAGATAAATGGTTGTCTTTAACGACAGAACCCGGCTTACAGGCCCGCTCCTTTACCTTCCTTTACCCTTTTACCTCAGTTTTACCATACTCCACCGTGTCTACCTCACCGCTATGTCGCAATGTGCTTAGCAGTGGGCTGATTGTCGCAACAATACAGACACTACCCCATTTCAGCTTGGGCGGCCGCATTTCACCCGCATACAAGCACCTCAAAAGAAACCCCCACATCCTGCCAAAGCAAGAAGTGGGGGTTTAGCGTGCTCTACGAAAAGCTTAATTCAAGCACAAGTAGTCGGAATAAACCTTAGAAGCTCTGGTTCTTCCGTGTGATAACACGTCGTGCTCCAAGAGCAGCTGCTGACAGCACCATCAAGGTAATCGGTATCAGCACCGTATCGTCACCGGTCTTCGGGCTAACCGACGGCTTTTCAGGCGTGCTCACCTTTACCGTATTGGACTTCACCGAATAGGTGTGGTTGATATCAAGATCAAACTGATTTTCGTAAGTAGTACCTTCTTTGGTTACCTTACCCACAACCATAGGAGCAGGAACCGCTGCTTCCTTTGTCCTATCAGCATTGATTTGGGTGATCAGTGCATCTTTACCAGTGAAGACAAGGTTGCGAGAAGTTTCGTCGTATTCCACATCGTAATCAGGGCTTGCGCTCTTTGTTGCTTCAAGGTCAAGCTCATAGCCTTCAGGAAGCGTATCGCGGAAGATGACTGAATCAATTGTCTCGTGACCTGCTGGGAAGGGCGTTGTCGTAAGCTCAAACTTTACGATAGAGCCCGTCTTAACCGTGTTGGTATCGATATCCTTGTTGTCTTGGTCAAGTACCTTCTTTTCCACCTGAGGCTTCACATAGAGCACGTCATAGTGATAGCTTGCCGTAATCACGGGCTTAACAGGCTCTGTTGGGGGAGTAGGCGGTGTCGGCTCAACTGGTTTAATCGGCACATCTTTGGCTTTAATGCTCGAGTTGAGCGCAAACCACACAACACCACTCTTGTGGGAAGCCATATCCAGGCTGATTTCTGGCCCGATTACTCGACCAACGATAGCGCCATACCATGCATTGGGAGAATCCGGCGTATCCCATTCATCAGTATTGAACTTTGCACCCTTCGCTCTTTCAGCGTTGTTGGTATCGGAATAAGCGCTGCCATCTGCATGTACTGAAATGGAAGAACCAGAGATCGGTACATATTCGCCATTGAAGTACGCAACTTTTTCAATTGCGTCCTTATCAACAACACCAGAACCGTTTCCTCTGTTCAGAGAAGAAAAGTTCAAGAGCGATCCGGTTGGATCGATGACATTCCCATCCTCATCGTAGAATTTGACCTTCATGTTAATGCGAGCATCACCAAAGAAGTCGTTGTACCAAATGGTAACGGTAGGATCCTGCTGTAAAACAACGGGAAGTTTATCAGGAACGTTAACGCCTGAAGAACCTTTGTAGGTGTAGGTGTACTCAACCTTGGAAATCTTCTTGCCGTTATAACTTGAGTTGGTCAAATTGGTATACGTAGCCACAAATGGCTTGTCTTTTTCGAGCATAACGCGAGCAGCGCTGTTCGGCTGTCCGTTATTCAATGCATCAAAATAAGCATAGCGCCACGGCTCGGTGCCAAGATTCCAAGACCTAACCTCCGAACTGAACTCACTTCTCGTATACTTCTTACCTGAAACAGTCAGCGTTGCGTTAGGTTCAGATTTAAACGTCAGAAGCTGCGGATACGGCTTAGTCATATACCCGTCTTCGTTCTTCTTGCGCTCAAGCTCTTCCATAGCCGCATTGTAAGCAGCAAGATCGGTGTTGTACTGAGCAAGGTCAGAGTCATACTGTGCCTTGTCGGTGTTGTACTGAGCTAAGGCAGTATCATAGGCAGCTTTCTTGGTTGCATACTCAGCAAGCTTTTGACGGGCTTCTTGAGCAGCTGCCTTGAGAGCTTCAATCTGACTGTTGTAGTCTTCGGTGATCTCAGCCTTCTTGGCATCGAGTTCTGCCTGTGAGGTAGCAGAACCCTTATCGACATCAGCGTCTTGCGTGACCGTGACACCATCTGCCTTTGCCGCTGTAACCGCAGCATCAAGGCTTGAGGAATCCACTGCAACCTCTATACCCTTTTCAGGATCTACCGCAGCAGCCTGCTGGGGGCTTATAGGAAGTAGCGCCACTGCTATCAGCAGTGAGAGCGCTATTGCTCCTGTCCTCTGGAATAAACTTCTCTGCATTTCCCTAACCTTTCTTGCCACCTGCTTCTTGAAGCACGTCATATCACTTGGTATCTATCCTTGCCCCCTTGCTCCTCTTCATAGAAGCAAGTTTCAGGCATGAAAAAGGCAGCACGTATCGAACAATCGATACGAACTGCCTTTACGAATGTACTATTCGATTCTGACTAGATAGCTGTAGCTGCCTGCCTGCCTGCCTGCCTGCCTGCCTGCCTGCCTGCCTGCGAAATTATGTCGCTTTGCTCAAGAATCATCAAACCACTTACAACGTTATTACCACATTAAGCAGAATCTATCTTGCCAAAAGAGCAGGCAAATTGCAATCGCGACCAACATACTCTCCGAGTGGGGCCGGACATTCTCCATCGAATTACTACCTGATACAAGTAAAAACTTGTGATGAACTATCTTCCTACTTACCTACTTACAAGCGCAAGACTGCAATGATAAAGGCAACGAAAAGAAAAGGGTCCGCCGAAGCAGACCCTTTATTGCTCTTTGCATCTGTTTAACTGACAGGTGAACATCAAATCTTATCATCGGCAGTTGAACACTTATTTATTGGCGGCTGAACAACAAGCATGACTCACTGGCACGGTAGCAACAAATAACACGCTTCCGACAGTTAAGGATTACCGGACGCATGCTGTTATGTACCACACCATTAGCCCGTGCATAGTCTAGTCGACGTCGTCGAATTCAAACCCGTCATCAGTATCGCCAAAGCCGCTGAAATCTTTTTCTACCTTCGAAGGCTTTGGTGTGGCCGGTGTAATTACTGCCGAAGAGGAAACCGTCGGTGTGGTATAGGCGGCCGTTGCCGAATCGCCAACCGCATACGGATTAGCAGCCGTTGTCGAGGGAGAAGATGTCGTGCTTACGGAAGGAAGCGTATGTCCTCCACGACTACCCGCTTTACCAGCCTGCAGGTCGGAAAGAATATCCTGCGAGTTACCGATAAAATCGTTCAGCATATCGCTGAAACGATCGCGCGCTGCCTCACGGTCGTCTTCGAGCTTCTTAATTTGATCAAGTACGCGCTGCTTTTCAGCATTCGCCTTGTCGAGAATGCGCTGTGCTTCATCAGCTGCATCCTGGCGCGTTGTTTCAGCTGCACCATTAGCGTTGGCAATGATTTCGTCAGCAGAACGCTGCGCAATAATAAGTGCCTGAGCAATAGCGCTATCCTCAGCCTTGTGTTCAGCAATCTGAGCCTCAAGCTGCCGAATACGTAGATCACGCTGATCGAGTTCGGCTGAGGTCGCAGTTGCACCCGGCTCAGCAGGAGCGCTTGGACGCTGCTCGCGACGTGCTTGCTCAAGCTGTTCTTGCAGTTGAGCAATCTGGGCGTTCAAGCCGTCAACTTCAGTTGCTACATGCTCGAGGAAGGCATCGACCTCGTTGACGTCATAGCCTTTACGCTCGATCTTGAAGCTCTGCTTGTTCACCTCGTCGGAAGTAAGTGCCATCGGATTATCCCTTCATTCTGACTGCGCGTATCAGCGCTATACAAATCTCGCTAGAAGACTTACTACTAATTGTAATACAACCAAAGCAATAATCGGTGTTACATCCACCGCACCTCCAATAGGAGGTATCAAACGCTTGAACAGGTTCAAGTATGGTTCACATATCTTGGAGAAGAACGACTTGACATCTGAGAACACGCCATCACGTGAAACCGGTATCCAGGTAAGCACGCAGTAAATAACAATAATCAGTGAATAAATCTGCCCAAGTTCAATAATGATACGACCAAGTGTCATGTAAAAACCTTTTCTTTATCGCTTCTTATAGATCTCTTCTTACATGACGCCTTTAGCGCGTAGTTTTTTGATTTCATCTTCGGTTAAAGGTGTCGGGCGCGTTATGGCAAACACCTTATCAGCGATGCAGTCAACCCGCGCATCAAGGGCACTCGCCACGCCAAACGAGAAATCAAGCACCCGCTTGGAAAGCTGGCTCGGCGTATGACGCAGACTCAGCACCACCGCATCCCCCGCTTTTAAACTTCGAGCAATGCTTTCGACTTCGCCATATTCCACGGGAGTCAACACCATTACTTCACGGGTTGGCTGATGGGAAGTAGCGCCCGCACCCTCATAGGTTGCATATGGATCATATGCTGAATGGGTGCCCTGCCCCACTGCAGATGCGGGTGGTTTGAGATCAGGTTGCAGTGCGGCACGAGTCGGCGAGGAATCGAACAGCGAATTGTATCCACCGCTGCGCGCAGACCGCGTCCGTGATGGTGCATCCGACTGAGTAGATATATCAGGTGTCGATGTGGCAGGCACTTCATCGATTTCCGCACCCGATGGAGTGAAATCACTGGCACGACCAACTGAATTACGGAAGCTGTTCGAACGACGGCGTGTTGTAAACGTTTCCGTTGCTTTAGCACTTGCGCGCACATCATCGTAGTTCACCAGAGGCGGATGGGCTGAAGTGCTCCGACGACCATTTAAGTCCGAAGAAGCACGTGAGACATACGATGAATGATGCCGACGGTTTGTACCAGCCGTACGCATCGTTACCGAATCATAGCGATCGGCCTCGACTTCTTCTTCGGCGCCTTCATCGTACTCGTCATACGACCCGGCATAGTCATCATATTCATCCTGATAGTCAGTATCCGCTCGACGTGAAGCGCCGATACCGAACCTATCTTTGAGTCCACTGATGACCCCACCGGAACGGCGTCCAAAATTTGACATCTCCATGGCTGCTCCTACCTATATGCACACATGTTAAGAATGTTGCTCGTCGTCACTTTCCATATACAGGCTACTCGGCGAACTGATCGCTGAAGATAGCGCGGCCTATTCTGACCATGGTAGCGCCCTGCTTGATAGCACAGCGCCAGTCTTCACTCATACCCATAGAAAGCTCAGAGAGATGCGCTGCCATATCCGCATCAAGTGAAGCCACCAGTTTATTTTTGAGGGCAGCAAGATGCACAAATGTTTCTTCAGCTACCTGCAAATCGCCCTGAGGTGCCATGGTCATCAATCCACGTACCCGAATATGTGATAGATTCCTACACGCATCTATTAAACTGGCAACATCATCTGGTGCAGCGCCTCCCTTACTTGCTTCGCCTGAAACATTCACTTCAATAAGAATGTCTTGCACTTTGTCGATTGCTGCAGCCGCATGGTCGATACGCGCTAGATGACTTTCTTCAAATACTGAATGGATAAGTGTTGCATGCGGCACGATATCTTTAATACGGCGCGACTGAATGTTGCCAATAAAATGCCATTCGGCTTCGGGAAAGCGTGGCTGTTTATCCATAATTTGATCGGGACGGTTTTCGCCAAATGCTTGCGCACCTGCATGAATAGCTTCCGCTACTGCATCTGGCCCCACCGTTTTTGATACGGCAATAAGCTTAACTGCCTGTGAGTCACGCCCAGCACGGATAGCTTCACGAGCCACCTCGTCGGCGAGGGCGCGATATCGTTCTGCTATCGTCATTACTCTCAATCCTTCCCTTTACGATTGCCTGCCTCAGTGAGATACATCTTGTTTAGTGAGATACATCTTGTTTAGCGAGATACATCTGTAACAGCAGGATGAAACAACTTCTGATGCACTCCTCTGTGATAATGCCTTACGTGCGATGCTATTACTCTACGATAGTGTCCTGCTTTACGATAGCATCCCTTTATAATAACGCCCTGTTCAACAAGCATAGTCTGATAACAAGGCAGATAGTCCACTAGTATCTGCTTGCGACCCGTTAGTATCTGTTGGTTGAAGCACACGCCGTGCCGCAAACGCGCCATGTCGCCCACAGATACCCTGCTGCATGCGATACGAAAAGAATTGGTCAGGATGGCACGCGGTACAAACCGCACAATCCGCTATACGTGCCGAATTGGCACCATGTTCAACCAAATCGGTGCGCAAGGCTTCTATCAGGCTTACATGCCGGCTATCGGGTGCACTTGCTGACCCGAACCGATTCACAAAACGATCTGCCAGTTCAGTTGAAACTTCAAAGCATTCGCTTCTAATATGAGGACCCACATACACGTTGCAATCAGCGGGCAAACACTGCGTTCGAGCGGCAAGTTGGGTAAGTGCCACTGGTGCAATACTTGCCATAACACCACGCCAACCGGCATGCACTACCGCAAAAATACCGCTTGGCGCCACCATAATGACCGATGCACAATCCGCGAAGCAAAGCAGTGCAGCCACCGGTACCTGTTCAATAATAATGCCGTCAGCACCTGCATTAAGATCATCGATCCATGCGGTAGGCACAGTCGCTTCGGTGAGCACCGTTAAATGGTCACCGTGGATCTGTCGTGGAACAGCAAGGGGATAATCTTCAAAACCAAGAGCAGCCGCAAGGCGGTAACGATTGCGAAGCACCGTATTGTAGGTGTCACCCACCTGACTGCCGAGGTTTAACGAAGCATACGCCCCGGTACTGAAACCACCTTGTCGCCCCGTGAAGGCGATACGCACCCCTGTTGATTGAAAGAGATCCTCATCGGTATAGACCTCAAGAAATTCTGCATCTGAAACAGAAAACGAAAAGCGGCCAATGGACAAGCGCGGATGCACTAATCCATTGGCCGCCTTCATCAAAAACGCCTTCCTAATGCTGACGTTTCAGAAAGTCGGGAATGTAATCCTCGTCGGCAAAACGCCCGTTGGAGGCAGAGGTTGCAGCAGTTGACGAAGCCGAAGAAGTACCTGCACTCGTCGTTGCGGTTGGAGCAAAGAGGTCGCGCTGATAATTAAGCGACTGCTGGCCTTGATCAACCTTAAAACCCGTTGCAATAACGGTGATGCGTACCTGGTCGCCCAGGGAATCATCAATAATCTGCCCGTAGATAATGCTTGCGTTTTCATCGGCACATGCTTCTACAATGCCTGCGGCCTCAGAAACCTCAGACAAAGTAAGATCGGGCGCGCCGGCAATAGAGAAGAGCACGCGCGAAGCGCCGGAAATACCAGCTTCGAGCAGACGGGAATTGGTCGCCTGCTGAGCAGCATCAAGGGCACGATTTTCGCCCGAAGCAATACCGATACCCATCATGGCACTACCGGCATCTTTCATAACCGAGCGAATGTCGGCAAAGTCAAGGTTGATAAGACCCGGAATCGTAATAAGGTCGGTAACACCCTGAATACCCTGACGCAGGGTATCGTCAGCGATGCGAAATGCATCGAGCATACTCGTTTTCTTTTCAACAATCTCAAGCAAACGATCGTTCGGGATAGCGATAAGGGTATCCACTTTTTGAGAAAGCAGATCAATACCTTGCTCCGCTTGGTTGCGACGCAAGCGACCCTCAAAGCTAAATGGCTTGGTAACAATGCCAACGGTCAGTGCCCCAATTTCCTCGCGAGCGATTTCGGCCACTACCGGCGCTGCACCAGTACCGGTGCCACCACCTTCGCCAGCGGTGACAAAAACCATATCGGCTTCAGCGAGTACATCGCGAATTTCTGATCGGCTTTCTTCGGCAGCTTGTGCCCCGACTTCAGGGTTGGCGCCAGCACCAAGACCGCGCGTAAGCTCTTCACCAATGTGAATGGTTTTGTCGGCCTGCGACATAAGCAACGCTTGATGGTCGGTGTTGATCGCAATAAACTCGACACCTCTGATGCCAGCTTCGACCATACGGTTAACGGCATTTGTACCGCCACCGCCAACGCCGACGACCTTGATGACTGCCAGATTGCTATCGATTGACTTCGTATTCGGCATGGTGTCCTCCATGATGCGATGTGTGCCGCGCCGCAATCAGACGGCTTTTAAAGCACAGTAACTTATCGGATTGTACACGATGAGTTTATGTTTGCAAACGCAAAGGGCTTGCTTGACCCCTTAAATGGCGCTGACGCACATATTTATTTCCTATTATTATATAGATAATTAAGCTCGATAGCACGGCGTATTATGAAAGAGCGCGCCATGTGGGGCGTTCGGGAATACGCACATTGATATATGAAATTTTACCTTCGTGGTCTGCCATTAACTGCAAGCAAACACGTTCTTTATCGCGCGCATTATCGGCAGTGCCAAAGGCAATTTGAATACCATTATCCAACGTAAGCAAGGTATTAGCAGTATCAGTAGCTGAAACGGCCGTCACCTGCCCCACCAGATCTGTTGTCAAACTTGAAACAACCTTGAGTGCATTCGTAACACTTTCGTCGCTGCACTTTGCGCCAACTTCAGGCTTAACGCCATACGGCACATCAGTGATGCGCAGCGCGCTGGCTGCATCCGTATAAACTTGCGGACTTATTGAAGCTGCTTCAGCTGAATCTTTATCGGGAATCATCATCAGCCAGGTGCCATCTGACGCGATTGCCCAGTCCTGTGTCCCCTGCGCACCAGAAGAAACCGCCACCACGGCAGCAATCGTCCGTTCGGTGACGTTTAAGTTCAACGTGCTTGGAAACTGTCGGGTCACGCTCGCATGTTCAACCCACGCATTCGATTCGAGACGTGCAGCAATACCCGCAGTATCCACGCGCAGCAAGGTCGTACCAGACGGAACAGCCGCAAGATCGCTCACTTCTTTATCGGTAAGATGAGCGGCTCCATTCACATGAACTGATTCAATTGAGAAAATACTAGACGAATATAAAAATACGCCGCCAACCGCAAGAAGCGCCACCAAAACAAGAGCGATAACAAGACGACGAACCCACGGACCAGCAACCTGAGCGGCCTGAGAAGATGATTGCGCTGTCGTGCGGCGACGCGGTGTCGTTGCGCCTAAATCCCCCAAGCGAACGGATGACATTTCTATCTGTCCGCCGCGCCCGGAGCGTGGCATTGACTGCGCCGAAGTAGAACTCGAACGACGGCGTGGATTTGTCTGCGGCATACTCAACCGACGTGACGATGCGCGAGTCGTGGGCGTTGATGTGGCAGAACGACTAGATGATCGCCGCGCATGTGGATGCGCGCTCGTGCGCGAGGCACCTGAAGAAGAGGATGTCCGACGTGAATCCGACGCCATGACTTAACCCACACTGTTTCGCATTGTTGCAATCATCATGCGCTGCACTACACTGCCCCACCAGCACGTGCCTTGAGAGCAGCAAGTAACTCCGGACCCACTGCTGTCACATCGCCAGCACCCATGGTCAGCACAAGATCGCCCGCCTCGACCATATCAAGCAGCGAAGAGACCGTATCGAGTCGATGGGGAATGTACACAAGCGCTGGGTGGGACGAAGAATCTTTGAGAACGTCAAGAAACGTTTTGCCATTAACACCAGGAACAGGAGTCTCTCCGGCGGGATACACATCCATGAATGCCGCTGTATCAGCTTCATCAAATGCGTGCGCGAATTCACTTCGCAGCACATCGGTAAATAAGCCAACACGCGAGTAGCGATGCGGCTGAAACAACACGTGTACCCGTTTGAAATCGAGCTTCTTCGCCGCCGCGATGGTTGCCGCAATTTCAGTCGGATGATGCGCATAATCATCAACAATCGTGACGCCATCTGCTTCGCCCACTAAATCAAACCGACGACGCACGCCGGCAAAATTCGAAAGCGAGCGCGCAACATCCTGCGCATCTTCGCCAATACCCCAAAGCAACGTTAGAGTGCCGGCAGCATTCAATACATTATGCCGACCGGGGTTTTGCTTAACTGATCCTTCAACAAGCGTGCCATCAGGAAGTTTAAGCGTAAAGGTGCTCCCCACACCCGCTGGCGCCCACGATTCAATGTGCGCATCAGCGCCCTCGGCACTACCGTACGTAACCATACGCTTACCCGTCGAGGCAGCGAGAGAAACAAGTACCTCATCATCGGCACAGACAACAAGTAATCCATCATCAGGCACTTGCGACATAAACTCAGTAAACTTGGCATGAATCTCTTCGAGATCGTTGTAATGGTCGAGATGATCAGCTTCTACATTAGTCACAAGCACCGCATACGGATCGAGATAGGTAAAGCTTTTATCCGATTCATCAGCTTCGACCACGTAATAGGCACCCTCGCCCGAATGAGCATTCGTGTGATAAGCGCGCACAATGCCACCAATGAGAAACGTTGGATCGGCACCGATACCATCGAGTGCTGAAGCAACCATTGACGAGGTGGTCGTTTTGCCATGAGTGCCAGCTATGGCGATGGTCTTCTTACCAACACCAAGTTGTGCAAGCATTCGAGCCCGATGCCAAATAGGAAGATTACGTGCCTTCGCTGCAATAAGTTCAGGATTGTTATCAAGAATAGCCGTTGACGTAACAACCACATCAGGGGCTGGGTTGTCAGGAATATTTTCGGCCGCCTGGCCGATAAAAATCTCAACGCCAACCTCGCGCAGCTGCTGGGTATAGCGGCTTTCACGCAAGTCAGAGCCGGAAACTACCATTCCCTGATCGTGCGCAACGCGGGCAATACCACTCATGCCAACGCCACCAACACCAATAAAGTGCACCCGTTCAATTTGCTGCGCCATGGATGGACCCTTCCGCCATTCTGCCTTACCAGCAGATTATTGTAGAGCCCTACCTCGCGCTGGCCGCGTCAATCACAACATCTGCCAATTTTGCTGCCGCATCACGTGTCTCAAATTGAGCCGCTGCATGGCTCATTGAACGGCGTGTTTCCTGGGAAGAGACAAGTTCAATTAACAGTTTACTAAATGCAGGAGTTTCAACTGATGCGTCATCAATAGTGAATGCAGCACCGGCTTCAACAAAAGCACGTGCGTTTTGTGTCTGATGGTCTGCCGTTGCATAGGGAAACGGCACCAGTAAAGCAGGCAGACGCAGAGCTGATATTTCAGCGAGCGAGGTAGCCCCTGCGCGCGAAAGGACACAATCACTTGCAGCAAGCACCGCTCCCATACGATCTTCGTATCCAACAACACGCCACCGAGCGCGTTCGTCAGCCGTCAGAGCGAGAGCCTCTTCAACAGTATCTTTTTCTTTGGGGCCCGTTATATGATATACGTATACATTATCCTGAACGAGTAGAGCTTGCTTACAGGCAACCACCGCCGTATTGATATGGCGTGCACCAAGACTTCCCCCGAATACCGTCAGCATAACGGCATCGTTGGGAATATTCGTATAAGAACGTCCTTCAGCACGCGTGGTCTCACATATGGAACGACGCACCGGATTGCCCGTAATAACTGGTTTACAGGTATCTGGCAGAGCGGATGCAGCCGCCGCATACGTAAGAGCAACCTGCGCAGCACTCTTTGCAAGATATTTATTGGCAAGACCCATAACCGAGTTCTGCTCGTGCACCACAAGCGGAATAGAACCTTTTGCTGCTGCCCGACCAACAGGAATGCATACATAGCCCCCAAAGCACACGACCGCATCGGGTTTGATATCTGCAAACCACTGTTGTGCTTTCTTGGTTGATCGTGCGATAAGACGCAGCGCGTGAAAAATTGTCTGTGGATGATTGCGATTAAAACCGGCCGCTTCAAAGGGTACAAACTCGAGTCCTGCCTGTGGCGCAAGACGTGCTTCAATACCATCGGGCGTTCCCGCAAAACGTACAGTATGTCCTCGGGCAATCAGTTCTTCAGCAAGCGCAAGAGCAGGATTGATGTGCCCAGCCGTTCCACCACCTGATACGACGATATTCATCTGCTCCTCCTTGTGCCATCTTCATTGCGTGTACTGCGCGTCGCGCGCGTGTTGTTCCCCTGCTTTGTGCGCGACTTTGAGCGCGCGGTGTTTTGCTTTGCACGCGTAGCCGTGCTTTGGGTAGAACTACGACGTGCCGTGTTGCTAGTTGTGTTGCTGCGTCGCTTCGTGTTGTTGCTCGTGTTGTTCGTGCTACTGCGACGCGTCGTGCGGTTGCCCGTGTTACTACGCCGCGTTGTATCGTTATCGGTATTACCGCGCCGTGAGGCATTACTACGTGCGCGGTTGTTTCTGCCTTGTTCACTTGAGTTACGAGAGGTACGTCGACTGCGCGAAGTATTCTTGTTGCCCTGCGAGGCTCGAGAGGTCGAGGTACGAGAGCTATTTTTGCTGCTCTGTGAGTCGCGCGAGTCATTCTTCTGACTGCGCGTAGTATGCGCAGAGCCATTTCCGCGTAGGAGGCTTCTACTTCCCCGTGTAGAAGCAGTGCGTACTGTTCGTGCGCTGGTTTTTGCGTTGTCTTTATCACCACGTGAGACACTATCGCTTTGTGTAGCGCGTGATGTTTCGTTGCTGCGCACCAGCCGAAGATCTTCGCGCCGCTGCTGATACAGGCGCGCGTCGCCCCCAGATGAAAACGACACTGACAAAATCATACCAAGCAGCAAAAACGACCCGATAAGCGATGAACCACCCGATGACACAAAAGGCAAGGGCTTGCCAGTAATAGGCAGCAAGCCGATGACACATCCAATATTGAGAAACGCCTGAAAAACGAGCATTGCCGTGCAGCCACCAGCAATCATCGAACCAAATAGGTCGGGGGCATTGCGTGCCACCTTCAAACCGGCATACGCAATAGCCACAAACAACCCGAGGACAATAAGTGCGCCGATAAGCCCTAATTCTTCACCAATAATGGCAAAAATAAAATCGGTTTCGGCTTCGGGTAAATAGAGGTATTTCTCAACCGAATTGCCAAGCCCAACGCCAAAAAGCCCGCCTTCGCCAAAGGCATAGAAGGAATGGATGAGCTGGTATCCAGTTCCATAGGGGTCAGCATAGGGGTTGAGAAAATTGAGCACGCGACTTGCTCGGTATCCAGCAAACGCGATAGCAATAGCACCAAATACAGCCACCAATCCAATAGCAGCAAGAATAAGGCGTACTGACACGCCCGCAAGCCACAGCACGGCCACGATACCAACCAGACAAATCATCGTGGTACCGAGGTCAGATTGGGCTTTAAATAGAATGGCAAGCGGTATAAGAACCAGAAGGGCAACCCGCACAGTAAGGGCAGTGACGCCGGATATCTCACCGGCACGCCATTGATACATAATGCGCGCCATCATGAGAATAAAAGCAACTTTTGCTAGCTCAGACGGTTGAAAGCGAATGGGTCCAATCGCAAGCCAGCGCTGTGCACCCAGTGCGGCAGTACCAATGATGGCCGTTAAAAGAATAAGCACAATCGAAAGTACCCAGACAACGGTGAGCAGCGATCCCAACCATTTCTGATACGGAATAACACCGGCAATAACAACGCATATCACGATGCCAAAGAATGCATACATCGCTTGACGCTCGAGATAACTCGTTGGGCGCATGCCATTATCGATAGCCTGCACCATCGACGAAGAGAACACCATAACGAGCCCAATAGCAAGCAGGGCAGCTGTCGATACAATCAAAATGACGCGCGGCATCACTACCGCACGCGGGCCGGACAACGGTGCAGAGAACAGCTCTGCCAGTCGCGCGGCAAAGCCACCGCCAGATTGGTTGGATGATGTGTCTTTCTGCTGCCGGTTCATTACAGGGTGTCCTCAGCGGATTCCTGAGCAACTCGGTTGACAGCTGAAGCCTGAGTTGGCTGATTTTTAGCTGATATATGCGCGGACTGATTCTCAACTGATTCATGCACAGCCGGCGCGTCAGCTGATACCTGTGCAACATGATCCTTGGCTGATGCCTGCGCGCGCTCGGCAACAAGCGCCTTAAATACATCGCCGCGATGCTCATAGGACGTAAATTCATCAAACGAAGCACACGCAGGCGAAAGAAGCACAATGTCATCGGCATGTGCGATATCAAGCGCCGCATCGAGCGCATCAGCTAAATGAGCAGCACGCACAACAGGAAGAGGGGCATCCGCAAAAGCGCGAGCAAACCGCTCTCCAGCAGCTCCAAAGCACACCACCGTCTTGCAATGACGGCATGCCTCTTGTACGAGCACCGTTAAATCGGTGAACTTATCAGAGCCACCCAACAGCACGATAGGACGACGCGGTGAAAATGCCGCTAACGCCTTCAGAGTTGCATCAACATTGGTCGCTTTCGAATCGTCGTAGCACGTCACACCCCGTATTGTTCCACAGGCCTCAAGGCGATGTGAAAGGGCGGTAAACGTAGTAAGTCCGCGCGTAATAGCATCATCAGAAGCACCAACTGCAATACAGGCAGTGGCAGCCGCCAAAGCATTACTCACGTTATGTTCACCGGGAATCAGCAGATCATCAGCCCGACAAAGGCGATGCTGCTCTTTGGCAAGCGCTACTGTTAGCCATCGATCAGAGCCCTCAATAAAGGCGGCGTTTTCACTTCCACAGATCGTGCGCATATCCCCCGCAAGACCAGCTGCCGTACCAACTGGTATATATGCGAAGCCGCATTGCTCGGTAGCATGCGCAAGTGTACGCACCCGTGCACGCACTGTTTCATCGACGGCATTGAGTACTGCAAGGGCACCAGGAGTCTGATTGAGATTCGCAAGAATGCGAAACTTCGCGGCAACATAGTTTTCGTGGGTTTGATGCCACGTAAGATGATCAGGAGTGATGTTAAGTATAACGGCCACATTCGGCGCAAAATGAATGGTGCTTGCCAACTGATACGACGAAACCTCAGCCACATACACATCGGTATCGTGCGCCATAACAGCTGCAAGACACGTGTCGCCGATATTGCCAACCGCACGAGCGCGCATACCCGCTTGCTGCAAAATGTGCGCCGTCAGTGCTGTTGTCGTAGTCTTCCCATTCGTGCCAGTAATGGCAATCCACCGAGAATCACGATCGCTTTCGCGCCAGGCAAATTCCACTTCGCTCATAATCTCGCGCGATGCAGCCCGCGCACTCACATAGAGCTCGGAAAATTCCGAAATACCTGGCGAAGCAATGCACACGTCGAAAGAGCCTTCTACGCGACTATCGTCAAAGGTCACATGAGCGCCGCGTTGCTCGCAATCGTGGGCAAACGCCAGTGCTTCTTTTGTGCGTGCACCGGCGGCAATACGCACGGAATCGACCCGTTTACCCAGAAGAGACAGACAATAATGCGCTGCAATGCGCCCGCTTTTGCCCAGCCCCAAAATAAGCACGCGACCCCAGCATGCTGGAGCCTGCTTCGTTGTAGGAATAATCGTCGCATCCGCTGCCATAAACTATCCCGCCATCACAAGAGTTTCAATGAAGTACAGGAAAAAGCCAATGGCAGCTAGTGTGCCGGAAATGATCCAAAAGCGAATGACAACCTTCACTTCGCTCCAGCCCTTCTTTTCGAAGTGATGGTGCAAAGGTGCCATCAAGAACAAGCGCTTCTTTGTCCGCTTGTAATGAATAACCTGCAGCATGACTGAAATTGCCTCAGCAACAAACAGCCCACCAATAATCAAGGAAACGACTTCGGTCTTCGTAACGACCGCTAAGCAACCAAGTGCGGTTCCCAGTGCAAGCGAGCCAGTGTCGCCCATAAAGATATCGGCAGGATACGCGTTGAACCAGAGAAAACCGATGCAGGCACCAACAAGTGCGCCAGCGAATACCGCCACATCAAGCATGTCAGAACGATACGCAATGGCAGCCATAACCATCATGACAACCATAACTGTACCAGCGGCGAGCCCATCGAGTCCGTCGGTCAAGTTGACTGCATTACTCATTCCAGCAAGAAGCACGACCACAAAGATAAGGTAAAGCCACGGGATCGAAATACCACCAGCCAATGGCACTACCGTCGTTACCACGCCTAAATCGATACGAGCAATAAACGGTATTGATACAACCGGTTCGATGCCAAGTACATTGACAGCTGCCAGACAAAAGGCAATGGCTATCGCAAACTGCCCAATGAGTTTTGCCTTAGGGGTCAACCCAAGTGAGCGATGCATAACAACCTTTGAAGCGTCGTCAAGAAGACCAAGTGCCCCCGTTGCCAACGTCGCCACAAGTAAAAGCCATTGCGCGGGTGACCCTTGTCCAAGAATCAGCGCAGCGACCACCAAGCCCACAAGCATAATGACACCACCCATAGTAGGTGTCCCCTGCTTAACCAGGTGCGTTTGTGGGCCGTCGTCACGGACCTGCTGTCCAATATGATCGCGACGCAACAGCCGAATGAATGCCGGTGTTAATACCATCACAACCGCGGCGGCAATGATAACGGCCAGAAGTAAAATGGCACTTGGATACGACGAAAAGAATGGGAACATACTATTTCACCAGGCCTTTCACAACAGCTTCAAGGCCAACCGAATGAGATGCCTTCACCAAGATGCCGTCGCCAGCATTAACAAGAGAAACAACCTGATCAAGTGCCGCAGAAGCATCAGTCACACAGATAGCCGCGTCTTCTGGCATGCCTGCCGCAACAGCCGCGCGGGCAATACCGCAGGCGAGCGAACCGACACAAATTATCAGATCGATCGGCAGTGAAGCAACGAGTGAACCGATGCGCGCATGAGCTTCCTCAGCCGTATCACCAAGCTCGCCCATATCACCCAACACGGCGATATGACGGCCAGCAAAGTGCATCGCTGCAAAGGAACCGAGCGAGGCCTTCATTGAATCGGGATTAGCGTTGTAGGCATCGTCAACAACCACCACGCCAGAGGCTGTGCGCACAACCCGTCCCCGACCATCAAGAGAAGTAGCTTTCTCAAGGGCATCAACAATAACCGATGCACTCAAGCCAACCTGTGATCCCACTGCAGCAGCGGCGGTGGCATTGTGCACGTTATGCAGGCCGGCAAGCGCTAAATGGACTGATGCGGTACCCGTTGGTGTATGCAGTGTGAAGCGCGCACACCCCGCTTCGTCAAGTTCAATATCTGAAGCAAATGTAGAAGGTACCTCAATACCATCTTGCGCTGCATATGAAGCAGGTTCCTTGCCCGATCCGTCAAAGAAAAGTATCTCAACGCCGCGTTCATCAGCAGATCCATACGCAGGCAACATACTGGCAAAATCGTCAGAGGCGTTAATAAAGGCGATCCCAGTATTGGCTTTAACACCGGCAATAATTTCAGCTTTTGCCCGTGCAATGCCGTCGCGACTGCCTAAAAGTTCGATATGACTTTCACCAACGTTAGTAACAAGCGCCATGTCAGGCCGCACGAATCGACAGAGCGATTCAATCTGCCCGCGACCGCGCATACCCATTTCGACAACAACAAACTGCGTGTCTTCCTCGGCGCGCAAAAGCGTAGCGGGAACACCTAATTCGTTATTTTGATTTCCCTGCGTTGCCACAACCGACCCAGCACGCGCAAGCACATCGCGCACGAGGTTCTTTGTTGTGGTCTTGCCGCTTGACCCCGTGATGGCAATAACACTACCCGACAGGCGGCTTCGCCAAGCAGCTGCCAGGTCCGTAAATGCAGTAAACGTATCCTCAACACACACGATGGCTGCACCACTGCGCTGCGCACACAAGGTAAGCGCTTCATCAGGTGAGCGCATCACAAGAAGGCAGGCAGCACCCGCATCAAGCGCATTGATACAAAAGTCGAACCCATCATGACGCTCGCCGGGAAGCGCCACATAGAGACACCCCGGTTGCACCTGACGAGAATCCCAGGTGAAACCAGCAACAAGTGATTCTTCATGAGCAGGCGGCACAACAAGCATCCCACCCGTAAAACGGGCAATATCCGAAGCTGACAAGCGCATAGGAAAGACTCCTTACCGACTGCCGAAAGCGTTTTCCAACTCTTCGCCAGCCACTTCGGCATCAGAAAAGTGAATGGTTTCAGTGGCGAGTATTTGATAATCCTCGTGCCCTTTTCCAGCTACCAGAATTGCATCCCCCGTATTTGCGAGCGCAATAGCACGGGCAATAGCTTCACGGCGATCGGGATGTACTTCAAAGCGCTCAGAAGCGCTTTCCATCCCCTCGAGGATGTCACTAATGATGGCATCAGGGTCTTCGCTCCGTGGATTATCGGAGGTTACCACGGCGAAATCGCCGCTGAGAGCCGCCTGCCCCATCAAGGGACGCTTAGTAGCATCGCGATCGCCGCCACAACCGAATACAACGATCACGCGACCGTCTGTCAAGTTCGCAACCGCTGAAATTGCCTTTCGCAAGGCATCAGGTGTGTGAGCATAATCAACAAATACTGAAATGCCGCCATCGTGAACAGCAGAGATTCGCTGCAAGCGGCCAGGTACCTGCGGCGATTCAGACAGAGCTCGCAAGACCACTTCAATAGGAATACCCAACTCTAAGCCAATGCCAAGAGCAAGCATGACATTCGACACATTGAAACGCCCGACCAGTGGATAGGTCAGCGAATATTCTTGCCCCCGTACATCAAGAACAACATCGGTGTGAGTGGTAGCGTACTTTACGCTTACCGGATGAATCTGAGCCGCTGGATCAAACCCAACGGAAAGAATACGGTCGCCCGCTGCCGCACAACGACGCAGCAGTTCCTGACCCCATTTGTCATCGATACAGATAACACGACGCGCAGGATAGTCCGACGAGAAAAGCAGTGCTTTCGCTTCAAAATATGCCTCGAACGTCTTGTGATAGTCCAGATGATCCTGCGTTAAGTTTGAAAACGCGGTAACGGCAAAATGCGTACCCCACGTACGTTCAAGGTCGAGCGCGTGTGAACTTACTTCCATGGCCACTGTATCGCAACCGGCATCACGCATACGAGCAAATAAGTGCTGCAAATCGACCGATTCAGGTGTCGTGCGCTCGGCATGTTCCAAGCGCCCCGCAATACGGTTGCCTACCGTGCCAATAACACCGGTTGTTCGGCCAGCAACCTCCGCGATGTGTTCAACGAGATATGTCGTAGTTGTCTTGCCGTTCGTGCCGGTAATACCAACAAGATGGAAATCAGTCGACGGATGCCCATAGAAATTAGCAGCGGCGGCGGCCATAGCGCGACGAGTGTCGGAAACGATTATTTCCACCACGTCAGTTGCATCGGCAAGGTATACCTTGCGTTGTGCCACGATAACGCGGGCGCCATGATCAATGGCATCCTGGGCAAATGAGTGCCCATCGACGTTGGTACCGACAATGCAGAAAAACGCATCGCCTGCTGTAACAGCATCGCTGCGATAAGCAATGCCGCTTACCGGTTCATCGGCGTTTCCTAAAAACGTGCAATCGATGCCTTCGAATAGTTCCCTGCAGGTCATAGCCATGAATAGGGTCCTTTACTGTGCAGTAATTTTGTAACGATTGATAGCGAACGACATTATATCCTTAAAGGCCGAGGCAGTCGAAGCGTCACCAGGAACTTCCGTTACCCCTACAAAACAGACGAGTTTCGAGGTCGAAGCGGGAATATACCCGATAAAGCTAATGTTATACCGGTCTGATGCATACCGTCCCGAGTCGTCAGTGTATTGGGCCGTTCCGGTCTTACCCGCTGGCTTAAATCCTTCAATTTGCGCCTTCTTACCCGTTCCTTTTGCCACGACTTCCTGAAGCATGCCTTCAAGGGGTGCGAGCGCTTCGGTATTCTCGAAAATCTGGCCTTCTTCCCACGAAGAGGCGTTTTGACTATCAGGCGTGTTCCCTGATAGTAGGAAGTGCGGTTGATACGCTACCCCACCATTAGCAAGGGCACCATAAAACCGTGCCATCTGCAGTGGTGTTACTGTTAAGCCCTGGCCAAAGCTGACATTGTAGGATTGAATAGTCGACCACGTGCTTACATCGGTGCAATAACCAGCAGATTCTCCGGGGAAATCAATGCCGGTTGCTTCAGTTAAGCCATATGCTTGAATCTTATGATAGAGCTGCCTAAATCCCAATTGTTTGGCAGCAAGCGACGTACCAATATTCGATGAACGAGCAAGTATCTGTGTCAAAGTCATCGTTTCGCTCGCCCGGTCATGAGCATCAGTGACCGTATACTCGTCGGCAGGCAAGCTTGAAGGACAATACAGCTCGCTTTCCGGAGAAAGAACTCCCGCTTCGAGAATAGCTGCCATTGTCACGCCCTTGAAAATGGATCCCGGTTCATATGCCACACTAATCGGCATAAGAGAAGTTGAACCTTCTTTAACCGAAGAGCGATCCTCTGGATTTAAATACGGCGTCGACGCACAAGCAATTACCTCGCCGGTCGCGCCATCGTAGAGTAATGCATCGCCCCGTTTTCCTGAAAGCTCGCTGACTTCCTTAGTGAGGCGTGTTTCGAGCCGCTCTTGCATATCAACATCAAGAGAAACCACGATGTCTTTGCCGTCTTGCGCTTGGCGCACCTCGGTCAACCCACCCGCTACCGCGTATCCATTTCCGCCGCGTTCGATGCGCATTTCACCGCTTGTACCAGCAAGAGTCTCGTCATAGTAAAGTTCAAGACCAGAAACGCCTTTGCCGTCAACATCACACAGCCCAATCACCTGACCGGCAACCTGACCATAGGGGTACACGCGCTTTGAATCGGCAAGGAAATAAATACCTGCTAGCTTCATATCCTTTATACGCACAGCAGTATCTTTATCGGCTTTCCGATATATATAGGCAAAGGATGAATCTGATTTTGAAAGCGCATCGATATAGTCGCTTGCCGTACCGCCGAGCTCGCCTGCAAGAAGGTTTGCGTCACCCTCTGGGTCGGTTACTTCACTGGGATTACAATAAATTGTTGTGGCATCAATTGTTGTCGCAAGTACTTTCCCATTGCGATCATAAATTGTGCCGCGTTTAGCCTCTACCTGTACTGTTTGTGTGCGAGACGCAATTGCTTCAGCGGCATTATCAGGCCCAATAATTAACGATAAATAGGCTAATCTAAAAACACCAACAAGAGCTACTAAGGCAAACAATATGAGTATAAAAGTAACGCGTGAACCCGAAGCAGGCACAAGCGCTGCCGTTTCATCAAACTGGTGTGAGTGGGAAACCCGCGACGATGCGCGTGGATACCGACTTGACGGACGGGAGGCCATCGCCGCGCTTAAGAAGCAGCCCGAGAGAGGCTTGCGGACAGGGAAAGATTACCAGCGCTGTCAAAAGCAACAACATCGCGTGAAAGGGTTATCTGTTCTGCAACAGGACTTTCTGCCATGCCAAGCTGTGTCGCCCGTTCATGTATGTGCCCCTGAGAAGACAAGGTGCATTGTTGCACTGCTAAAGCGGCATTTGCTGAACGCATCGACTTCACTTCAGCGCTCATGTCCTGTTGGCTGATTTGCGTGCTCACGGTTGCGGCAGCAAGACCAACACGCACACAGGAAAGAGCAATAAAGGCAAGAAGCGCAACAAGGATAATACCCGTTGCCTTCGCAACGAAAGGAGAAGCAACAGGCGCAGGACGAGTGCCGGGTACGACACGTACCTGACTTGCGCGACGCGGACGCGCTACCGCTTGATCATATGTGTCAAGACGATATGCGCGGGCACTGCTTGCCATTGTCTTTCCCCTTTCTATTTTTTATATCCGACCAATATCGTCGGCAAATCTCCCAATAGTAGTTCTAAAGCTTTTCTGCGACACGCAGCTTTGCACTGCGAGCACGCGGATTACGCTCTATTTCTTCTGGCGTCGGCAAAACGGGCTTTCGCGTGATTACTTTGATTATCGGCACATTTCCACATACACATACTGGTAAGTCTGGTGGACAGGTACAGCCACGCGAGAAGCGCAGGAATGTTTCCTTTACAATGCGGTCTTCAAGCGAGTGATAGCTGATTACCGCCAGGCGACCTCCGGGAGCAAGCCAACGTATAGCCGCCTCTAATCCTTGCTGTAAGACGTCTAATTCAGAATTAACCTCTATGCGAAGAGCCTGAAATGTTCGCTTTGCGGGATGTCCCCCTGAACGACGCGCCGATGCGGGAATAGCTGCCTTGATGATGTCAACAAGCTGATCGCTTGTTTCTATACGAGCATGAGTACGTGCTTGCACGATAAAATCAGCGATGCGCGTAGCCCACCTCTCATCGGAATAAGTGCGGATGATCCGGGCGAGATCTGCTGCGTTGTAAGTGTTGATGATCTCTGCTGCGGTTAGGGTTGATTTACCCGGATCCATTCGCATATCCAACGGCGCTTTCTCTTTGAAAGAGAAACCGCGTGATGGCGTGTCAATCTGCACCGAAGATACCCCCAAGTCGAACAGAAATGCGTCGACTGAAGGAATGTCCGCTTGAAGGAGGAGTTCATCCATATCGCCAAAGTTGCCACGGAGCAAGCAAAGTTCGGGGCGTTTGTCAGTAGGAAGAGCCAGAAGCCGAGTTCGTGCGGCAGTAAGTGCCACTTCATCCTGGTCGATACCCACAAGCGTTCCGGCTGTTTGAATATGCTTGGCCGCTTCTATGGAATGCCCTGCCCCACCAAGCGTTGCATCGACGTAGGTGCGCCCCGTTTCAAGACGTAAGTAATCGAGGCATTCGGTAAGCAGAACTGGTATATGCCGATATTCGTTTGTCACCGCGCTCACGCCAAGGGCCTAATCGCTGAACAGATCCGAAAAATCGACGCTGTTCAAGAACTCGTCCCAACGCTTTGCGTTCCAGATCTCAAGGTGGTCATCGTTGCCCGTAAGCACGACTTCCTTATCGAGGCCCGCTTCGGCGCGCATATCGGCTGAAAGACCAATACGACCCGAATTGTCCACTTCCACGTCGCGAGCACGAGCATTCAATGCACGGCGCAGCGCAACATGGCGTGAACTGGTGGGCTTGTAGCCGCCTTCACTTTCAAAGAACGAATTAACCCACATGCTGAACGAATCAGGTTCGAACACATAGAGGCATTCTTTCTTTGGAGAAAGCGTCACCTTGAGGTTCTTCGGAAGCACTTTACGAAAAGCAGAGGGCATGGAAACACGGCCTTTTGCATCAAGTTTGTGATGATGCTCGCCAACCAGCTCAGTCATGCCGCCCCCTTTCGTATCGAGCTTCTGCGATGACATTCTATCCCACTTCATCCCACTTCACAAGACAACCATGACACTAAATTGCAAATTCATGCCCTTTGACCGGGAAAAATAGCATGTCTTACTCGCTGTGGAAGCTAGATAATGAATACAGGAAAACTAGACCGCTATATATTGTGTTACAAGGAGTTATAAAGAATGTGGGATGAAGTGGGACGTAATTTACCGCCGCGCACGCGGATGGGCGCTGCGATACTCTTCCTGAAGATGAGTTTGCTGGACATGGGTATATATCTGCGTTGTCGCAATATCTGAGTGGCCCAACATATCTTGGATAATTCGCAGGTCGGCACCGCCCTCAAGCAAATGAGTTGCACACGAATGACGCAGTGTATGAGGATGGAGGTTATCAATCCCCACACGTAATCCCGCATTACGCACGATACGGTGAACACTCTGCCGCGTTAGCCGACTACCACGCGCATTCAGAAATACCGCCATAGTAGAAGTTCTACCCGCGCGAGCCAGAACCGGTCTGCCGTGTTCAAGATAGTCACACAGCGCCTTTTCGGCGGTGCCAGCAAGCGGAACTATCCGTTCTTTATCGCCTTTGCCACGTACCAATAAAACACCATCGTCAGTATTCACTCTATCAACGTCGAGCCCGCAGAGTTCACTTGCACGCAGCCCGCATCCATAGAGAACCTCTAATAGAGCTCGATCGCGAAGATCAACCGGCCTATCGCCAATGGATGAATCCAGAAGTCGCCCAACCGTGTCGATGCTCAATACATCGGGAAGCCGTTGCGGCTTTTTCGGCAATGAAATAAGCGAAGCAGGATTCTTTGAACAGCGTCCATCCACTTCCAAAAACCGGTGAAAGCTTTTGATTGACGACAGGGCCCGCGCGCGCGAAGTAAGAGCAAGACCCTGGTCTTTCAGGGACGATTCAAAGGCAACGATATTGTCGCGTGTTATGTGCGACCAAGAAATAGCGGTACCGGCCGGTTGCAATGACGCAAGAAATTCAACATAGCGCGTTAAGTCGTGTTCATAAGCACGCACCGTTGAGGTAGCGGCACCCCGCTCGACCCTCAAGTAAGAAAGAAATTCCCGTACGGTATCATCCATAGCATCAGTATACGTCTTCTTGATAAAACCGTATGCTACCTGGCACTCGTGAACCAACAACACACCAGCAATAGACAGGCAGCGGTGATAAAAGCGAACACACGATAAACATTGATGGCTTGCTACAAACAGCTCAGAAAACAGCAGAAATCTTATGCTATGGCTCTCGTGAAGCTATAAATCTAGTGAACCTATGATTCTAGTAAACCTATGGCTCTAGCGAACCTGCAGTGCAGCGGCAACGAACCCTTTGAAAAGTGGATGGGGACGCGTGGGTCGGCTTTTGAATTCCGGATGTCCCTGACTGGCAACAAACCAGGGGTGATTGGGTAGCTCCACCATTTCGACGAGTCGACCATCAGGTGATTCCCCTGATATAACAAGACCCGCTTCAACAAGACATGCACGATACGCATTATTAACCTCAAAGCGGTGACGATGTCGTTCGTATATAATTTCCTGCCCATAGATTTGCGCGGCGCGCGTATCGGGCACCACCTTGCAGGGATAAGCACCTAGCCGCATGGTGCCGCCCTTATCTTCAACATCTTCCTGTTCGGGCATAAGATCGATGACTGGATGCATCGCATCAGCATTAAATTCGGTTGACGTCGCATTCGCAAGTCCGGCTACATTGCGGGCAAATTCGCACACTGCCGCTTGCATACCCAGACAAATTCCCAGATAGGGGACATTGTTCTCACGTGCATATCGGGCTGCTTGAATCTTCCCTTCAAATGCACGCTGTCCAAAGCCACCCGGCACTAAAATGCCCTGCATACCAGCTAATGTTGACGCAACATTTTCAGCGGTTACCGCTTCCCCGTCGATAAAATGAATATTCACCGCTGTGCCGTTCGCGACACCGGCGTGCCCTAATGCTTCGTTCACTGAAAGATACGCATCAGGCAGGCTCACGTACTTTCCCACAATAGCGATATCAACGACGTCTTGACACGCTGCCTTTGCGTCAAGAAACGACTGAAGTGGAGAAAGGTCAATCGACGGACAAGGAAGCTGCAAACAGGCAAGAACTTTCTCGTCGAACTGCTGTGCATGAAGATGTAAGGGCACTTCATAAATACTTGGTGCGTCGATGCAAGAAAGTACTTGTTCACTCGCAACATCACAGAACAGAGCGATCTTTTCACGTACGGCAAGCGAAACGTCGTGATCGCTGCGGCAAACAATAAAATCAGGCTGAACGCCCAAAGAACGTAATTCTTTTACTGAATGCTGAGTCGGTTTTGTTTTTACTTCGTGAGCTGCGCTGATGTAGGGCACGAGTGTGCAATGAATAAATGCTGTATTGCCAGGACCGCATTCCTTGCGGAATTGGCGGGCGGCTTCGATGAAGGGTTGTCCTTCAATATCGCCGATCGTACCGCCAATTTCAACGATAACGATATCGGCTTGTGTATGGTCGCTAACGCGGCGCAGACGTTCCTTGATTGCTTCAGTTACATGGGGAATCACCTGTACGGTGCCGCCAAGAAAATCACCCCGCCGCTCGCGCGCAATAAGCGTCTGGTAAATGGAGCCCTGCGTAAAGTTAGAAGCACGTGTCAGGTTTTCATCAATAAAGCGCTCGTAATGCCCTAAATCAAGATCGCCTTCATGGCCATCTTCAGTTACAAACACTTCACCGTGCTGAAAAGGACTCATCGTGCCCGGATCAACATTAAGATACGGATCCATCTTCTGCATAGTTACTTTGTACCCGCGCGCCTTCAACAAATGTCCAAGCGATGCAGCAGTAATGCCCTTACCCAGCGAAGAAACAACGCCGCCGGTTACGAAGATGTACTTTGCCATGATGCTCCTGATTTCGCGCTTGCTATACGGCATTATTCTAGTCATGTACGAAAGGTAGCACATGGGCGACTGCAGAGGTTTTCAAAATCGAAACAAAGAATAATGCGCTCGATCTACTTCGCCTGCAGTGTTGCAGTTACTTCATCTACAGATGCGCATGTAATCTGCAACTTTACATTGCTTAATCGCCAACTGATATCTACTTTGCCGAGGATGTTAGACACGTTTCGACTTCATGCGCGTACAGATGATTTCGAATCCATTGTGCAAAGAGGTTTTGGAACCAATCAACAAGCCTATTGAGGTTTTAGCTAGTCAACAGGCTCTGTATGTTCGAAAAATGTCGTACGCAGTAGTGTGTAGAAGCTTTCCCCTTGATAACGCAAGAGAATGGTCGGTTCAGGTCCACGTTGCACACGCAGGCGCTTAATTGGTGCTGGAAATTCCACTGCTAAGCCATCGACAAACAACTGTGCTTCGTGGTCGCCACGCGTGTCTCCTAAAGTCAGTTCAACAATGTCATGCGGGTCGGTAACCACCGCACGAGCAATAAGAGAATGGGGAGCCACGGGCACCACCACAAGACCGCGAAAATTTGGTGCAACAAGCGGTCCGCCAGCAGAAAGCGCATAGGCAGTTGAACCAGTAGCAGTGGATATCACCATGCCATCACCGCGTACCGTTCCTACTAACGAGCCACTAATAGAAAGCTCGCAATCGATCATCCATCCTAAAGCACCCCGTGTCAGTGCCGCTTCATTTAAAGCAAAGAGGCACCGCGATATGGCGAAATCATCATCTATCGATGCATCAGCATCACCAGCGCACATTGATTCATACTGATCGTCATCATCGCCCTCGCACTGCACGAAGATACGAAGATTGGTACGCTCCTCTGCCACCGTGTCACCTGCTAGTGCCGCGGCACTAGCAGCCACCACACCCCCTTGATTACCATTTGCAAGAAATCCTAGATGACCGTAGTTGATACCAAGAATCGGCACTCGTGAATACCTGATCATCTTAGCCGTACGCAGAATCGTTCCATCACCACCGAGAGCGACTGCCATATCAAACGAAGAGGCAATAATGCCCTCAGGATCTGCTGCATCAGCCAGCGTAAATTCAATATCCTGTGAGCTCAGATATGCTCCTAGCATAAGCGACGCATCAATCGCTGCGGGGCTTTCTGCATTTCTCATAATGAGAATGCGCATAGCAACCTCCTGCAAAACGGGGAAATGGTGCCGAACTAGTATAATCCAATCGCCCACCCCTCTTAACGGAGGGCTGTTTTCAACGGGCTGTTTTTCTTGCGTCTAGCAACTGGACATCCAGAAAAACCCCGTTGATGCTGCTACTATCGTTTTCGTTTGCAGAGAAAGGAAATGCCGATTCCCGTGGCAAGCGAGCAACAGGACAGCGTTATTAAGAACACTGGTCTTATGACCGCCGGAACGATGCTTTCACGCATCTCGGGGTTACTACGTACGTGGGCAATGGCATTTGCACTTGGCAATACGGTGCTCACCAGCGCCTATCAGGTTGCTAATAACCTGCCTAATGTACTCTACGACCTGGTTGCGGGTGGATTTTTGGCCACCGCATTTCTTCCTGTCCTCTTGCTGCAGAAAGCGCGATATGGCTGGCGTGGACAAAACCGCTATACCTCGAATATCCTCAACATTACCCTGATTTTACTCGGGGCACTTTCCTTGATTTCCTGTATTTTTGCTGATCAGGTGGTATCTACCCAAACTTTTACCGTCGGCGATTCCGCTGAAGTTCACCAGCAAACAGTTATTTTCTTTCGTATCTTTGCTTTTCAGATACTCTTTTATGGCCTCGGTGGTGTTATCACGGGCGTATTAAATGCAGGGCGGTCGTTCTTTTTAACGTCGATCGCCCCTGCTCTTAACAATATTGTTGTTATTCTTTCATTCGCCGTCTATGTGCCATTGTCAACCGTATATCCTGATGCAGCCATTATTCTGATTGCTGTCGGCACAACGGCAGGTGTGGCAGTACAATTTGGTATTCAGATTCCCGCTCTTATTAAGTCGGGATATCGGTGGCAACCCTACATTGATCTGCGCGATCCTTCGATTGTAGAAACTATTAAAATTGCCCTCCCTTCACTTATCTACATCGTCGCAAATCTCGTCGCCTATACCTTCCGCAATGCATTCAGCCTAGTAGCAGCCGATAACGGCCCTTCGGCACTCGCCTATGCATGGATGTGGTATCAGTTACCCTATGGCGTTGTGGCGGTTTCGTTATCGAGCACTATGTTCACTGAAATGAGCGAAGCAGCAGCGCAAGGCAAGATGACAGCCTTCGCACAACATGTCGTGCGGGGTCTTTCAGGTACCGCCTTTATGATAGTACCCCTCACTGGTCTTTTATTTGTACTCGCAACGCCCATCTTCCATCTATTCCATGCGGGTGCCTTCACCCTAGATGATGTCGAGCAGATCAGTAGCTTATTCCGCCTGTGGGTACTCAGCTTGCCGATGTACGCTATCGGTATGTACATGTACAAAGCCTTTGCGTCAATTCGCCGACTCATGAGCTTTGCAATTGCCAATTGCGCGCTCGTTGTTGTGCAACTGGCACTCTATGCTGTGTTGTGTGATCCGAACGTCTTGGGACTTTACGGCATTCCCGCTGCTGATATGGTCTACTACGTAGCGCGAGCAGCTATTTCTTTAGTTCTGCTCAAGCATTACGTACCTGAGGTGCGCTACAGTCCCTTCTGGACAACGACAATACGCGTAATCGGAGCCAGTATTATTGGATCGGGCATTGCGTTTATAGGCCTTATGTTTACCGACAGCTTTGGTGTTGGAGGTAGTGGCGCTACAGGCATTGGCTATGCCCTATTCCAGCTCTGCTTCAACGGTGGAATTGGAATTGTTATCACTTTTGCCCTCACCCGACTCTTTCGCGTTCGTGAATTTGAGGCACTTTCTCGTTTGCTCAGCCGTGTAAAAAACCGCCGCTCCTAGAAGCGAAATAGGCAACTACACCCATAAGACTATTGATATCGCGCAGAGTAACAAGAGTAGCAGTTTTTCAACAAGGCCTTTTACTGCATACCATCCTGCTTATAAACACAAATCAACCAGAGGGGCTTTAAGCAGCGCAGCAAGAGATTCCGCATTAACGATAATCTGTTCGCCCCGTTCTCCAGCACTTAAATAAATAGAATCGAATAGTATCGCTGTCTCATCAATAAACGTTGGAAACTGCTTCTTCATGGCAAGTGGACTACATCCGCCACGAACATACCCCGTCACATCCCTCAGCTCTCGTAATGGCAACAACTCGACGCGCTTATCACCCGCCGCACGAGCTACTTTTTTCAGATCGAGTTCACAGGCAGTAGGAATACAGCATACAAGGTATCCTGTGTGCTCTCCAACAAGAACTAAGGTCTTAAAGAGACGTGCTGGATCCTGCTTGAGTTGACTAGCCACGTGCATGCCAGACAGATCGTTTTCATCGACCACATATGATGCGGTTTCGTAGGCAATCCCCGCCGCTTCAAGCTGACGCATGGCGTTTGTCTTGTGTATCTTTTCCCGTTTCATACAAGCAGTGTAGCGCGAAAGCGCTTGCCGCGAAATCCCTCCCACTCAAGACGTGGTGCTCTGTAGACGCAGAGCTATCGCGAAGTATGTACCATGTACCGCTGAATCGCTTTCACCGAGAAGCCTATCGATAGGTGTTTCCGGTTAGTGTTCGTTATAACAGGTTTGCGCAATGTAATCAGTTACGTCTGCATTAGTTGACGGACAGCAAGGCGCCCGTTACACTAGTCAACCGCGCCATGCAACGCTGTAGCGGCGCATCTTCTTACAGCTTGGGCCATCGTCCAATGGCAGGACTCTGGTTTTTGGTACCAGCTATGTAGGTTCGAATCCTGCTGGCCCAGCCACTAAAGATACCTCTAGTTTTCCTTTATCCATAAAGGTCATAGGTGGAATGGGTGCAGCGGTTGCCACGAAATCCCTTCTGCCCGAAGCCTAAGATACATAGCACAGCAACACACACTTCTTGCTGGGTCTTCCTTGTCTGTAAAGGTCTCGGGTGGAAGGGTGCAGCGGCTATCGCGAAGCGCTTGCCGCGAAATCCCTTCCACCCGGTACCCAACCTTGTAGATGCATAGCGCAAAAGCCTATTACGCAAAACGCACTCCGAAGAGTGCGTTTCTTATGCGGATAGCTGCTTTATCGGCAGCTTATATGTCCCCTGCTGCTCTCATGTCACGCAAGACCGAGTAGCAACTGGAAACAATTAGAAAAGCTTTAAGCTTCCTGCGATTCGGTATAGTTGCGGGTTACACTCGAATCAATAGCGATCCCTGGACCCATTGTGGATACTACCGTAATCGACTTCACGTATTTACCCTTGGAGGAAGACGGCTTCATACGCAGAATCTCGTCATAGACAACGCCGTAGTTTTCGGCCAGTTGTTCAGCGGTAAAGCTTGCCTTACCAAGAACAACATGAGTAATACCGTAACGATCGGCGCGATATTCGACACGGCCACCCTTCAGTTCGGTGATTGCTTTGGCAACATCGTTTGTTACCGTACCGAGCTTAGGGTTAGGCATCAAGCCACGAGGGCCAAGCACCTTACCTAAACGACCAACCTTAGCCATCTGATCCGGAGTTGCAATAGCAGCATCAAAATCGATTTTGCCGCTCTGAATATCAGCAACCAAATCGTCAGAACCAACGATATCAGCACCAGCTTCACTGGCGGCGCGAGCTGCTTCACCTTCGGCAAATACCGCTACGCGAACCGTCTTGCCGCTACCATTCGGCAGGCTTACCGTACCGCGCAGCTGCTGATCGGCTTGGCGTGTATCAATACCAAGACGGAAATGGCCTTCAATGGTTTCATCAAACTTAGCAGTCGCAAGTTCCTTCACCAGCTGAAACGCCTCTAAGGGAGCATAGAGCTTTCCAGCTTCAACTTTTTCAGTAGCGGCCTTTTGTTTCTTTGTTAGTTGAGCCATGATACATTCCTTTCGTGGTGCTAACGGGTAAAACACCCTCCCAGCAAGTGCGTGACACTCGGTCACGCGGCGGGTTGATTAATACTCAATCTATTGCTTTTCAGCAAGCATCGCAGCAACCTTGCGCGACGCGGTATAGACCTTCTTTGGTGCACGACCTTCGATCGTAACGCCCATAGAACGTGCCGTGCCAGCAACAATCTCCATAGCAGCCTCAATGCTGTTGGCGTTGAGGTCGGGCATCTTAATTTCAGCAATCTCACGCAACTGAGCTTCGGTGAGTTCGCCTACCTTTTGCAGTTGCGGAATGCCCGAGCCACCCTTAATGCCGAGCTTTTCTTTAATAAGCACAGCAGCTGGCGGCGTCTTGCAAATAAACGTGAACGACTTGTCCTCGTATACAGTAATTTCTACCGGGATAATCGTGCCGGACTGATCCTGCGTTTGAGCATTAAATGCCTGGCAGAACTGCATAATGTTGACACCCTGAGCGCCCAAAGCCGGACCAACGGGAGGTGCAGGATTTGCCCCACCAGCCGGGATCTGTAGCTTTACAAAACCCGAAACCTTTTTATCAGCCATGGTAAAAGCTCCCTTTCAGCTGAAACCTTTTATTTCACTATCTATCAACAAGCCTTCACGCGAGAAGCCCCTGTCCACGAGGGCACATGAAAGCGTGTCTTTCATATATTCGCCCACCCTGGCAGGTGGGAAGCGCCTTTTGAGGTTAGAGGCGCGTTACCTGGTCGAAGGAAAGTTCTACTGGCGTTTCACGACCAAAGATAGAAACAAGTACCTTCACCTTATTTGCTTCAGGCGAAACCTCTGAGACCACACCATCGAAGTCCGCAAGAGGCCCTGAAACAACCTTAACGGTCTGACCTTCAGCAAGATCCGACGTAACAACCGCCTTGCGCGTATCAGCATGATCAGTGCGCTTCATGATCTTGTTATACTCTTCGCGCGTCAGCGGTGCAGGATTAGCCTGACTGCCCACAAAACCAGTTACGCCCGGAGTGTTGCGCACAGCAGCCCAACTGCGGTCGTCCAATTCCATACGCACGAGAACATAGCCAGGAAGTACCTTCTTGTCAGATTCAACCCGACGTCCGCCATCCTTGATCTCGGTGACAGTTTCCATGGGAATCTGAATATCGAAGACATTATTTTCGAGACCCATCGTTTCGATGCGACTCTCCAAATTCTTCTTCACCTTGTTCTCATAGCCGGAATAGGTGTGAAGCACATACCATTTTTTAGCCATAGTGCCTTACGCCCCCAAAGAAGAGAAAGCGAGCAGTACCGGAGTAACTACCCAGTTGTCTAGAACGAATACAAATACGCTAAAGAAAACGAGGGCAGCAACTACCACACCACTCCACCGCAGTACATCCTGACGAGTGGGCCAGGTTACCCGCTTCATTTCCGAGCGCACCTGAGCAATAAACCCAGATTTTTTCTCGGCCTTTCGTGCGGTCTTAGCAGACTTAGCTGCCTTGCCCGATTGAGAAGAAGCAGCAGGTTCAGAAGACTTTGCCTTCTTTGCGCGGTTGAACAGCCCCCCTTGAGAGGATTTCTCAACCGAGTTGACAGACGTCGAATCTTCGGCTGCCGTCATCTCAGCCGGCGCAGCGGCATTGCCGGCTTTTCGCTCGGCACGGCGCGCTGATGCCTTAGCACGTTGCGTCTTTGACTTCTTTGCCATCTTCATCCTTCTGACATCTCAAGGCAGATTAAAACAGGCGTCTCTAAACGCCAAACAAGCAGCTTTCTCAAGCTGCTCGTAACAAGCTGGCAGGCCAGGAGGGACTCGAACCCCCAACATGCGGTTTTGGAGACCGCCGCTCTACCAATTGGAGCTACTGGCCTATTATGCCGTTCCTCTTAACGAGTCTCCCTATGCAGGGTGTGATGTCCACACCATTTGCAATACTTCTTAAACTCGATACGATCGGGGTTGTTCTGCTTGTTCTTCTTGGTCGTGTAGTTACGGCGCTTGCATTCAGTGCAGGCCAGAGTGACCAATGTACGCATACTTAAGCTCCTTATAGCCAATAATCGTCGAACTTGAAATCGCACATATTCGTCAAGCAAAGGGATGGACGCCCAAAAGACGCCCATCCCCTCAAGCAATTACCCAGTGAAGGAGCTACTTGATGATTTCGGTTACGCGGCCGGAACCAACCGTACGACCACCCTCGCGGATGGCGAACTTGAGGCCTTCCTCCATGGCGACCGGGTGAATAAGTTCGCCCTTGATCTCCACGTTGTCGCCAGGCATAACCATCTCGGTGCCCTCGGGCAGATGAACCACACCAGTGATGTCGGTGGTGCGGAAGTAGAACTGCGGACGATAGCCGTCAAAGAACGGAGTATGGCGGCCGCCTTCTTCCTTGGTCAGAACGTAAATCTGACCCTTGAACTCAGTGTGCGGAGTAACGCTACCAGGCTTGCAAAGAACCTGACCGCGTACTACTTCTTCGCGCTTGATGCCACGCAACAGAGCGCCGATGTTGTCGCCAGCCTCAGCTTCGTCGAGCAGCTTACGGAACATCTCAACGCCGGTGCAGGTGGTCTTCTGCGTTTCGCGAATACCCAGAATCTCGAGTTCATCGCCTACATGCAGAACGCCGCGCTCGACACGACCCGTTACAACAGTACCACGACCAGGGATGGTCATAACATCCTCGATAGCCATCAGGAAGGGCTTTTCGGTGTCGCGGGTCGGAGTGGGGATCCACTCGTCAACGGCATCCATAAGCTCCCAGATCTTATCCTGCCATTCTTTTTCGCCCTCAAGAGCCTTCAGGGCAGAACCGCGGATGATCGGAGTTTCGTCTCCGGGGAAGTCATATGAGCTAAGCAGATCACGAACTTCCATTTCAACAAGCTCGAGGAGCTCTTCGTCGTCGACCATGTCGCACTTGTTCAGGAAGACAACGATGTAGGGCACGCCAACCTGACGAGCAAGCAGGATGTGCTCACGCGTCTGAGCCATAGGACCGTCGGTAGCAGCGATAACCAGAATAGCGCCGTCCATCTGAGCAGCACCGGTGATCATGTTCTTGACGTAATCGGCATGGCCGGGGCAGTCAACATGAGCATAGTGACGTTTGTCAGTTTCGTATTCGATATGAGCAATCGAAATGGTAATGCCGCGCTCGCGCTCTTCAGGAGCCTTATCGATATCCTCAAACGCGGTAAAGTCGGCATGAGCAGTGCCATGAGACCCGTCGTTGCTGGACAGGGTCTTGGAAATAGCGGCAGTCAGCGTTGTTTTGCCGTGGTCAACATGACCGATAGTGCCGATATTTACATGCGGCTTAGTACGCTCAAACTTTTCCTTAGCCATTGAAATCCTCCTTCAATGTGGGCGCCTCTCTGCGGCGCTGGGAATGCGGGTTAAAAGGCTTCCTCTTTATACAGGTAAAGGGAAACCGACATATCTCATGGTAGCGGTGACTGGATTCGAACCAGTGACGCCACGGGTATGAACCGTGTGCTCTAACCAACTGAGCTACACCGCCATGGGAATCAATGTGCTGAATGCTGATAGAATCCAACCAATGGCATGGTGACCCGATACCAACAGAATCCATCAAAAACAGCGAACAGATGATGGAGCCCGCGACCGGACTTGAACCGGTGACCTCTTCGTTACCAACGAAGTGCTCTACCGACTGAGCTACACGGGCAAAGATGGTGGGCGCGCTAGGATTCGAACCTAGGTAGGCAAAGCCAACGGGTTTACAGCCCGTCCCCATTAACCACTCGGGCACACGCCCATCTTTATTGCTTGACTTGTGCAATTTTCAAGCTGCGTGCTTAACTGACAAGGGTCTCTTGTCAGCAAGCATAGGAATAATACGCTACGACCGAAACGCTGTCAACGGGCGACACGCCCCCGGGCGTATCTTCATCGTTCCTTCGTTCATGCAGGTAGATAAAGAATAACCACGCAGCAAAGGAAGTTACTTCAACTGCGCTTCATAACGATCAAATTCATCAAGCACACTTTGCTCGGGAGTAGCGGTAACAAGCGACACCACTACAAGTGCCACCAGTGCCAAAACGAAGGCCGGAAGGAGCTCGTACACACCAAATACCCCACCGAGTGGCTTGATGAACGTATGCCAGATCAACACCGTGGCCGCACCCGTGATCATACCCGCAAGCGCACCCTGTTTAGTCGTGCGCTTCCAATACAAACTCGCCAGCATTAACGGACCAAAGGAAGCACCAAAACCAGCCCACGCATACGACACCACCTGGAAGATCGATGAATCCTGGTCGAGTGCAATCACAATACCAAACAGCAATACAACCACAAGCGTAATACGGGCAACGATCATCACTTGTGTGTCAGTAGCATCGCGACGAATAAGCCCACGATAGATATTTTCCGCGACGGCCGAACCCGATATCAGCAAATACGACGAAGATGATGACATCGATGCCGCAAAAATGCCCGATACCACTAACCCACAGATAAATGAGGGAAGAATCATCTGCGACAGAATAATAAAGATACTCTCGGCAGCCGATTGCGTCAGAAAAACACCTGGCAGTACCGCACGACCAACAAGCCCGATGCAAAGCGCGCACGCCATGGAAACCACGCACCATACCGTTGCAATGCGACGTGACATCTTAATATCGTCAGCACTTCGAGCACTCATAAACCGCACGAGCACCTGCGGCATGCCGAAATACCCTAAACCCCATACCAGTCCGGACACAATCGTAATGAGTCCGTAGTCCTTTGCATCGCCGAACTGCGGAATGGAATCAACTACCTGCTGTAAGCCATTTGTATCAAGTATGGGAGAGGCTGTTTGCGTCCCCGAAAGAAAACCGGGTATTTCTTTAAGAAAGGCCACCGTGTTTTCAACACCACCCGCCTGCACAACCGAGCCCACAAAAACAATGGCAAGTGCACATATCATGATAGTGCCCTGCACGAGGTCGGTTGTGGAAACAGAAAGGTACCCCCCAACGAAAGTATACAAGAACACAATAAGCGCACCGAGCACCATCATCGTGGCGTAGTCAAGACCGAATAGCGTGGTGAACAGCTTGCCAACTGCCACAAAACAGCTGCCGACATAAATGCTGAAGAATACGATAATGATCAGCGCCGCAATGGTCATCAGAGTGTTCTTGTGATCGTGAAAACGGTTTGAAAAGAAGTTCGGCAGCGTAATTGCGTTACCCGCAACTTCTGAATACACTCGCAGTCGTCGGGCAACAAGTAGCCAGTTCAGATAGGTGCCAATCGCCAGCCCAATAACCGTCCAGAGGACCTCTGATGCGCCCGTAAAATACGCCACGCCCGGTATACCCATGAGCAGCCACCCAGACATGTCGCTTGCTTCAGCCGATAAAGCTGTTACCCAAGGCCCCAAAGAACGACCACCGAGAAAATATGCCTCGGTAGATTTATTGGCACGTTTCGCGTATACGAAACCAATGATCACCACTGCAATAAAGTAGATGAGCATTGCGAACAATACCCAAAAGTCGCTCTTAACCATGGGAACCACTTTCCGAAAAGGTTTGCAATGGCATCGGATTATACCGTTATTCGTACCAATACTGCGAGCAAAGAGCTTTAGAATATGCAAGAAGTTCTTCATTGAAAGGAAGCGGTATGCCCTATACCGATATGACTGATGTAGCACTACAAAACGCGCTTGTAACACAGCAAAGCCGTCTTCAAGCCTTTACTCAACGCGAGCTTTCGTTGAATATGGCGCGTGGTAAACCGTCATCTGCGCAGCTTGATCTGTCCTTAGCACTGCTTGATACGCTTTCCTCCACGTCTGATTACTATGCCGAAGATGGCACCGATTGCCGCAATTATGGCGTACTCTACGGATTGCCCGAAGCACGTCGTCTTATGGCAACACTGCTTGACGACGACCCTGAGCATGTCCTTGTCGGTGGTAATTCAAGCCTGAGTATCATGTACGACCTGTTAGCTGAATTCTGGCTGTTTGGCACTTTGGGTAGCGCACCCTGGAACACCCTCCCAAAAGTAAAATGGCTCTGCCCCGTTCCTGGTTACGATAGACACTTTGCCATCACCGAATCGTTTGGCATGGAAATGATTCCCGTACCATTGAGTGATGACGGCCCCGACATGGATCTTGTTGAGACACTTGTTTCCGATGATGACACCATTAAAGGCATCTGGTGTGTGCCCACCTATTCCAACCCCTCAGGCATAACCTATTCCGATGACACCGTGCGCCGATTAGCCGCCATGAAATGCGCTGCGGAAGATTTTCGCATTCTGTGGGACAACGCCTACTGCGTTCACCATTTGTTTGATGAAACGGATACACAAGAACACGTCCTTGATATTGCACGAACTTGCCTGCAAGCAGGTAACCCCCATCGCGCCTGCAAATTTGCCTCTACCAGCAAGATAACGTTTCCTGGTGCAGGCATCGCAGCTATGGCAGCAAGCGAGCAAGTTTTGGCTGAGGTGGCATCCCATATGGGCGTGCGTACGATCGGCTACGACAAGCTCAATCAGCTTCGTCATGTGCGTTTTTTGCAAGATGCGCACGGTATTGCCACCCATATGAGCAAGCACGCCGCCCTTATTCGACCTAAGTTTGAACTTGTGTGGTCGATGCTTGAAAACGGCCTGAAAGACACCGATTGCACGTGGACCAAGCCACGCGGGGGCTACTTTATTTTGTTTCAGGGGCCACAGGGTACCGCACACCGTATCGTAGAACTGGCAGCAAGCGCTGGCGTGAAGCTAACGGCGGCCGGTGCCCCCTTCCCCTTAGGTATCGATCCAAATGATGCGTTTATACGCCTTGCTCCTACCCTACCAACTGAAGATGAACTGAAGAGCGCTCTTGAAGTTTTTATCTGCTGTGCGCAGATTGCCTGTATCGAAGCAGAACTCGCGCAACGCGCATAGCATCGAATAAATCGACACTAAGCCTGAGCAGCCCCTAGCGCACATCAGTGGTTGTGTCCACTCCACAGCCTGAACCGCTCCTGAGCCCTTCTATTCTTGTGCTCAGTTACGTTCCTAAGCTCAACACTCTATAGTTCGAAGGACCTATGGTTCGTGTAATTTGTGCTTACCTATTGCTCGAAACGATACGAATGCCTCCGTTCTCCCAAAAGGCAGTACGGAGGCATTCTTTACTATCCAGAAAAGCTGTTTCCACAGTACAAACAGCAGACACTTTACGATACGGCTTGCTACGATAAACCCTTCAAGCCGTGTACATCATCTACGATTCAGCGTAGAGATCCTTCATCCTTTCAAGATGGCGCCAGCGTTCCATTGCAGCCTGTTCATTGCGTTCGAATAGCTCTTCGGCTCTCTCGGGGAACTCACGAGTAAGACGACTATAGCGCGCTTCATTCATCAAGAATTCGCGATACCCACCTTCTGGCGCTTTCGAATCGAGCGTGAACTTTTTACCAGCTGGTGCTGATGGATTGAAACGGAACAAGTTCCAATAGCCGCAATCGACAGCGTGCTTCATTTCCACATGGCAGTTCTTCATGCCACCCTTAATTGAATGCATCTCGCACGGCGAATAGCCCACAATCAGCGACGGACCAGGGTATGCCTCAGCTTCAAGAATGGCTTTGATGGTCTGTGCTGGCTTGGCACCCATAGCCACCTGAGCAACATAGACATAGCCGTAATCAATAGCCAGTTCAGCCAAGCTCTTCTTTTTAATATCTTTGCCTGCTGCAGCAAACTGAGCAACCTGACCGATGTTTGACGCCTTTGATGCCTGACCGCCCGTGTTGGAATACACCTCGGTATCAAACACGAAGACGTTGACGTCCTCGCCTGATGCGAGCACATGGTCTAAGCCGCCGTAGCCGATATCGTATGCCCAGCCGTCGCCACCAAAGACCCACACGCTCTTCTTGGTGAGAAATTCTCGATGCTCAAGCGTTTGACGCGCAAGCTGACCGAGGTTGCTATCAGCATTCTGAACCATTTCAAGTTCGGCAATATAGGCTGCCGCTGCTGTTTTTGATTCATCCGCAGAATCGCGTGCTTCCAACCAGGCCTGTGCGGTTTGCGCGAGTGCTTCAGATGCATCAGGTGCCAAGACGATTGCTTCAGCGCGAGCGGCTTGTTCGCGACGCACCGCTTCGTGGCCCATAAGCATGCCGTAGCCAAACTCGGCGTTGTCTTCGAACAGCGAATTTGACCAGGCTGGCCCATGACCGTTGGCATCGGTTGTATACGGAGAAGTGGCTGCTGGATTACCCCAAATAGACGAGCAGCCGGTTGCGTTAGCGATATACATACGGTCGCCAAAGAGCTGCGTGACCAGACGAGCATATCCCGTTTCCGCGCAGCCTGCACAGGCACCCGAGAATTCAAGAAGCGGCTTCTTAAACTGGCTGTCTTTAACTGACGTTCCTTCTATTTCTGGTTTAGCGGCAACCTTATCGACGCAGTAATCAAATACTGCCTGCTCAGCCAGCTCTTCTTCAACAGGTACCATCGACAACGCATCGGTGGGACATTGCGTTACGCACACTTCGCATCCCATGCAGTCAAGCGGCGAAACGGCAAGCACATAGGTGAGCCCCGCTGCCTTCTTTCCCTTTGCGGGAATGCCCTTAGTGTGAGTGGGTGCACCCGTCAGTTCGGCTTCGGTTAGGGCAAAGGGTCGTATTGTTGCATGCGGGCAGACGAATGAGCAGTTGTTGCACTGAATGCAGGTGTCAGCATCCCATCGGGGAACCGAAACGGCTACCCCGCGCTTCTCGTACGCAGCCGCGCCGAGCGCATACTGTCCATCAGCATGATTGGCAAACGCGGATACCGGAAGTGAATCGCCTTCCATACGACCAACCGGTTGCATGATTCCTTCGACCATTCTAACAAGCTGCGGATTGCCCGCGAGTTGTGGCTTTTCGGCCATATCAGATGCGTCAGCCCATGCCGCGGGCACATCAAGGTGTTGGTAGGCAGTTGCTCCGGCATCAATTGCCCGATGGTTCATATCGACAACGTCTTGGCCCTTTTTCAGGTATGAACGCGTGGCAGCATCTTTCATGTAGCGAATAGCATCTTCTTGCGGCAGCACTCCTGCGAGTGAGAAGAATGCTGACTGCAGAATAGTGTTTGTGCGCTTACCCATACCGATCTCACGCGCTAAATCGATGGCGTTGATCGTATAGAGCTGCACATTATTGCGCGCAATATAGCGCTTTGCTTTTGCACTCAAGTGTTCCGCAAGCTCTTCGGGAGTCCACTGACAGTTAACCAGGAAAATACCGCCCGGCTTGACGTCGTAGACCATCGGAAAGTCTTTGATTACATAGCTGGGATTATGGCACGCGACAAAGTCAGCCTTATTAATGTAATACGGACTACGAATCGGTGAAGCGCCAAAACGCAGATGACTGATTGTCGTACCGCCTGTTTTCTTCGAATCATATTGGAAATAAGCCTGCACATACTTGTCAGTATGATCGCCAATAATTTTGATTGAGTTCTTGTTCGCGCCAACAGTTCCGTCGCCGCCCAGTCCCCAGAATTTGCATTCGATCGTACCGGGAGCTGCCGTACTGGGGCAGTCAGCATCTTCAGGCAACGACAAGTGCGTCACATCATCGACGATACCCACCGTAAATTCCGGCTGCGGCTTGTCTTTTTCAAGCTCACGGAAAATCGCAAAGGCCGATGCAGGGGGTGTGTCCTTCGACCCCAAGCCATAGCGTCCGCCCACCACAATCTTATCGGTTACACCTTCGCGCATAAGGGCATTAACAACATCGAGATACAGCGGTTCGCCCACCGAACCCGGCTCTTTTGTGCGATCCATGACGGCAATTTTTTTGACTGTTGCGGGCAGAGCCTCCACAAACTTCGCTGACACAAAGGGGCGATAGAGCCGCACCTTAACAAGCCCAACTTTTTCGCCTTGAGCGCACAGGTAATCAATAACCTCTTCGATAACATCGCAGAACGAACCCATCGCCACAATGACACGATCAGCATCAGGCGCACCATAATAGTTGAACAGCCCATAATTGGTACCCAGTCGGTCGTTAACCTTTTGCATGTATTCTTCGACAACCGCTGGCAGTGCATCGTAGACACCATTGCAAGCTTCACGATTTTGGAAGAAGATATCGCCATTTTGATGGCTGCCACGCATCGAAGGATGCTCAGGATTGAGGGCATGATCGCGAAAAGCACGAACCGCTTCCATATCGCACATTGCTGCCAAATCATCGTAATCCCATACGGCAACCTTTTGCACTTCGTGCGATGTGCGAAAGCCGTCAAAGAAATTCAAAAACGGAATACGGCCCTTGATGGCGGCGAGATGCGCAACGGCCGATAGGTCCATTACTTCTTGCACGTTGCCTTCGGCCAACATTGCAAAACCCGTTTGACGACACGCCATAACATCGGAATGATCGCCAAAAATGTTCAGCGCATGGGTAGCCACCGTACGGGCACTCACATGGAAAACACTTGGCAGCTGCTCGGCGGCAATCTTATACATATTGGGAATCATGAGCAGCAGACCCTGAGAAGCAGTATATGTCGTCGTAAGAGCACCGGCGGAAAGTGATCCATGTACGGTGCCAGCAGCGCCACCTTCCGACTGCATTTCACAAACACGTACCGTAGTGCCAAAGATATTCTTTTTACCTTGAGCGGACCATATATCGACATAGTCAGCCATGGGACTCGATGGGGTAATCGGGTAAATACCCGCCACCTCGGTGAATGCGTAGGAGACATACGCTGCCGCGTTGTTGCCATCCATCGACTTAAATTCTCGTGCCATTACCCTCTCCTTCAGAAAGACGCCCTACTCTGCCACCTACAGACAGGAATAGCGCCCATGCCTCTCTCTCGTATCTCAAATCCTATCACGCAGGCAGCCGACACGCGCCGAGCGATATACCACGGCGCTCGCCATCGGTGAATGGGGTATTTCTTGAAATATCGGTGAAGGAGTCGGCACGATCCATACGTACTAAGCTTGCAGATGAGCCAGCGGCACACCTGCAAGCCATACCGTTAAGCAACCTGGTCTACAGGCCAAGCTTTTCGACGACATCGTCGAATACGACCTGCTGATCGCGGTCGCCATCGATTTGCACGAGCAGGTCGCTGCCTCGATAGTAATCGATAAGCGGTGCCGTAGACTTCTCATATACCTCAAGACGATTACGAACTGTCGCTTCGTTGTCATCAGCGCGCTGATACATGTCGCCACCGCACACCGGACACTGTGCACCGTCGGCAGTTGATCCAATATGCCCACACGACGAACAGGTACGACGAGAGGTCAGGCGACCCACGATTACCTCAGAGTCAACGTCAATAAGCAAAGCGGCATCAAGAGGACGAGAAAGTGAAGCGAGCATGCCGTCGAGAGCAACCGCTTGAGTTGTGGTACGAGGAAACCCGTCTAAGATGACACCAGCAGTAGTATCAGGCTGCTGAATTCGTTCCTTCATGAGGTCAATAATCAAATCGTCGGGAACCAAATCGCCCGCATCCATATAGGTTTTTGCCTTGACGCCAAGTGGCGTCTGATCGCGCACGGCTGCACGGAGAATATCACCCGTTGAAATATGGCAGAGGCCGAATTTCTCCACGAGCTTTGCTGCCTGTGTGCCCTTACCTGCACCCGGAGCACCCAACAGAACGATGTTCATAATCGATTCCTTTCATTACTGCGCAACGGTTCGGATTTTACCAAAGCAGCGCGCCCGCAGATTCGAGGAGCGGTGAACGTCACGCCACCGTCATCGAAGGGGTATCTCACACCGCTGGTGTTTGCACCCCGCAAATAACTGTTTCGTTGTCAAAGCAACATGACCAATGTGAAAAACGCGCTACTATCATCAATGAGAAATAAATACGACAGGCAGGTGATTTATCTATGGCTCAGAAAATAGGAACGGTATTTTCCATTGCACAAGACAACCCACCCGTGCCCGGATGCACGGTATCTTCCATTGTTTATGCAGCTGAAGCGGGGTCGGTGCTGTACTTTTCGCTTGCCCCGCAGACCGATATCAGTGCAGAAACCTATGGCTACCATAAGCTGATCCATGTTGAATCAGGAGCGCTGAGCGTTTTTACCCACGCGGGAGAGCACTGGGATGTGTCTGAGGGCCAAGTTATCCTCACACCGACAGACATTCCGGTTGGCATGCGATCAACCGAAGGATGCGTGTATACAGAAATCGAAATACGAAAGGAAACCGCGATGAACGACGTATTGAAACCAGGCGAAGTGCTCAAGCTTGCTGATCTCCTCCCCTATCAGGAAGGCAAGATCGTCAACATGGACTTGGCACATAACGACACCATGAAATTTGTTCTCATGAGTTTCGATGCCGGGTGCGGGCTCTCTGAACATTCTGCCCCTGGAGAAGCCTTGATTTTCGCTCTTGATGGCGAAGGCATCATCGGTTACGAAGGTCAAGAGCATGTTATCAAGGCAGGCGAGAACTTCAAGTTTGCGAAAAATGGCAAGCACTATGTAAAGGCAGAAAAGCCGTTCAAGATGGGCCTGTTGTTGTTGCTTTCAGAATAAGTAAGGGAAAGCAGTCAGAGCAGAGAAGCAGGGCAAAGAACAAAAGCATGTCTGATAGAGGGGCGCATGACGCAAGTCGGTGCCCCTTTTTATGTCCAAAGGCTACACGCTTACTTAATAGAGAAGTCGCTCTCGAAACTATCGCGTATTCATTTGGCGCAAATAGGGTGTGAGACCTCTTGGTATAGCGGCTACTGAAGGCAAAGGTAGACAGCAGACGAACGGCCAGTAGATCATAACGTTAAATAAGAAGGCTGGCTTCGGGTACTTCCAAAGCCAGCCTTTTGTGTTAAGCCCATTTCGCTTCGTCAGTCGCTCTAACGAAGTAACCACTATCTCTTAAAAGCAATAAACACATGCCTGCCGCTCACAGCTACTTTACTGCGCCCAACTGCCTTATAGAGTTTCTTGAGTACCTACTTAAAGAAACCGTCGTAGTTGTACATCTTCAGCTGCGATTCAATCTTACTCATCGTATCAAGCGCAACGCCGATCATAATAAGGATCGACGTGCCGCCAAATGTTTGAATAAGCTGGTTATTCGTAAACACAAAGAGAATGGATGGCACAACCGCAACCGCACCGATAAACATAGCGCCAGGAAGCGTTACGTGGCGGATAACATTCTTGATATAGGTCACGGTCGCTGAACCAGGACGAATACCAGGGATAAAGCCGCCTTGCTTGCGCAGGTTATCGGAAAGCTCTTCGGGATTGAACACCATCGACGTATAGAAATAAGCGAAGAAGATGATCAATCCGAATGTCATGATCCAGTTCAGCCAACCACTTGAAATCGCATTTGCAAAGACTTCAAGCCAGTCAACATTGAACAGAGCAGCAATCTGAGCGGGGAAATAAATTAAGCAACTCGCAAAGATAATGGGAATAACGCCCGCGGCATTCACCTTCAGTGGAATGTAAGTGGACTGCCCGCCCATCATTTTACGACCCTGCACGCGTTTCGCGTAGCTTACCGGGATACGGCGCTGCGCGCGCTCCATGAAGATAATCGCCGGGATGCAAATAGCAACCACAACGAGAATCAGCAACGTGATAGCCAGCCCCATACCAGCATCATCTTGGCTCGTTCCACTCGAGAAAATAGCTGATGGAACACGAGAGACAATACTCGTAAAGATGATAAGTGACATACCATTACCGATGCCGCGCTGCGTAATAAGCTCGCCCATCCACATGATAAAGGCGGTGCCAGCTACCAGAGTAAACACGATAAGAATACTGGTAAGGGCATACGGTACTTGGTCAGAAAAGACCACGCCATAGCGAGCAGACTGGAACAGCAGCAGGTAACCAACCGCATTGAGCAGGCCCAAAGCAAGGGTCAGCCAACGAGTGGTCTGCGTGATCTTTTTACGGCCCGGTTCACCCTCTTTAGCCCAGCGTCCGACCGCAGGTACAACACCCTGCATAAGTTGCATGATGATTGAAGCGGTAATGTAGGGCATGATACCCAGCGCAAAGACACTGAAGTGAGACAGGGCACCACCGGAAAACACGTCAATCATCGTCATAGCCGCACCACCCGCTTGCTCGTATGCCTGAGCGAACGAAGCGAAGGGAATGCCCGGTACCGGGATAAATGATCCAAGACGGTACAGGGCAAGAATTGCCAGCGTAAAGAGAATCTTGTTGCGTAGCTCCGGTACTTTAAATGCTTCTACCAGGGACTTTAGCAAGGCAGCTCAACCTTTCCTCCGGCTGCCTCAATCTTCTTGGCAGCACTTGCGGAAACCTTATCAACCTTAACCGTAAGGGCCTTCGTGATTTCACCGTCACCGAGAACCTTCACGAGCGCATCCTCGTGCTTGATAATGCCTGCTGCAACTAAGGCTGCATTATCAATAACAGAACCCGCCTCGAATTTAGCTTCGAGACGCGACACGTTGACGGGCACATATTCTACGCGATTAATATTGCGGAAGCCCGGGAGTTTAGGCAGACGCATATACAGAGGAGTCTGACCACCCTCGAAACCGGGACGCTTACCGCCACCAGAACGAGACTTCTGGCCATTCAAACCACGACCAGCAGTTTTACCCTTACCAGCTGCATGACCACGTCCAACACGTGTACGCTGCTTGCGCGAACCCGCTGCCGGGGTGAGATCCTTTAGTTCCATAAGTGCACTCCTTTTGCGCTGATGCACGACACATACCGTCGTGCCTGCTGGCAGCTCGCCGCCAGCTAACTACCATTGTGGCTTTCAAAAAGCCACAGGGCAGGTAAGCCATTTGTATAGCTCGCCTGCCCCACCCCGCACGGGAAAACGTACCATGCGGAGAAATTACCTTACTTTAAGCCTCGGTAACCTCAACCAGATGCTTGACCTTAAAGATCATGCCGCGGGTTGATTCGTTATCAGGCAGATCGCGTTCTTTACCGATACGGCCAAGACCCATACCTTTAAGAGTACGTTCTTGCGTGGCGGGACGGCCGATCGTGCTACGAACCTGCTTGACATGAAGCATTTTTTGCTTGCTCGCCATGCTGCTACTCCTTCCAGCCATAAATCTTGCTTACCGATAAGCCGCGGCGTGCTGCAACGTCCTCAGGGCTTTCCATAGCCTTGAGTCCCTCGGCGGTTGCCTTAACAACATTCATCACGTTGTCGGTGCCCAGCGACTTAGCAAAGACGTCTTTTACGCCAGCGAGTTCCATGACAGCACGGGCAGCACCACCAGCGATAACGCCTGTACCAGGAGTTGCTGGCTTGATGAGCACACGCCCTGCGCCATACGTCCCAATGATTTCATGAGGGAGCGTACCCTCAGCAGTCAGCGGAACCTTAAACATGTTCTTTTTTGCGTCTTCAATACCCTTGCGAATAGCAACAGGCACTTCCTGGGACTTGCCCATGCCAATGCCCACATTGCCGTTGCCGTCGCCAACAACCACCAAAGCAGTGAGGCCAAAACGACGACCACCCTTGACTACCTTGGAAACGCGGTTGATATAGACGACACGTTCCTGCAGTTCAGGCACGTCGGACTGATGTTCTTGCTTACGAGCCATTGTACCCTCTCCTAGAATTTCAAGCCTGCTTCGCGGGCTGCCTCGGCCAAAGCCTTAACACGCCCGTGATACAGATGGCCGCCACGATCGAAGACGACCTCGGTAATGCCGGCTTCAATGGCTTTCTTGCCAATGATTTCGCCCAAGACGCCAGCGCCTTCGACGTTTGCGCCGCTCTTACCCGTTGCCTTGAAATCAGGGCCAAGAGTAGAGACTGCGCAGAGCGTCTTGCGATCGACATCGTCAACGATCTGAACATAGACATTGGAATTGCTGCGCGTAACACACAGACGAGGACGAGCAGACGTACCAAATACCTTGCCGCGAACACGGGTGTGACGGCGACGTAAGCTTGCTTGCTTTTTCTGAAGCTTCTTCATAACGATTCCCTTCACCCGCTGCTATTCGGACTTGGCAGCTTTGCCAAGCTTGCGACGGACATGTTCGCCTTCATAGCGGATACCCTTGCCCTTGTATGGTTCGGGCTTGCGCCATGCGCGCACATTGGCAGCGATTTGGCCAACAGCTTCTTTACTTGGACCCTTGACAAGGATCTCTGTCGGACTGGGTACCTCAAAGACAATGCCAGCGGGCGGTTCGATAACAACAGGATGGGAAAAGCCCAACTGCATTTCAAGATTCTTGCCCTTAAGCGCCGCACGATACCCAACGCCTACCAGTTCAAGCTTTTTGCTGAAGCCTTCAGAAGCGCCGATAACCATGTTGTGAATTAGGGTACGTGTCAGTCCGTGAAGGCTCTTAGCTTCACGTGAATCGTCAGGACGGGAAACGATAATGGAATCGCCTTCCTGGCTAATACTCATAAGAGGGTTAAATGAACGAGTCAATTCACCCTGCTTGCCCTTGACGGTAACGGTATGACCGTCAATCTTGACATCGACACCCGAAGGGACGACGACAGGTTGTTTACCGATACGAGACATACTATCGCTCCCTTCTTACCAAATGTAGGCGATGACTTCACCGCCGATGCCCTTTTTGCGAGCATCGCGATCGGCCATTACGCCAGCGGATGTAGAGATAACAGCAGTACCGAGGCCGCCAAGCACGCGAGGCAGCTCGTCTTTACCTGCATAGATGCGCAGACCAGGCTTGCTGATGCGCTTAATACCGCGAATAGTGCGTTCCTTCTTTTCGCCGTATTTCAGCGTAATCTCAAGGATATCGCGCGGCTTGGCCGGTTCAATTTCATAGCCGGCAATATAGCCCTCTTCGCGCATGATGCGGGCGATCTCAACAAGCTTCTTGCTTGAAGGCATCGACACCGTATCCTTGCCTGCAGAGTGAGCGTTACGCACGCGCGTAAGCATATCTGCAATGGGGTCATTCATGCTCATTGTTGCTCCTTTAACTCGTGATGAGTCGAAAATGCGGTTCATCGACACCCTTGGCGCCGATGCCTCCATTAACGGCACACCTGATAAAACGAAAGCTTCTCGGGCCTACCACGATGCTTTCGTCACACCAGGAAGTTCGCCCTTGTTTGCCAGCTCGCGTAGGCACACGCGGCACAGACCGAACTTGCGGTAGTACGCGCGGGGACGGCCGCAACGGCTGCAGCGATTATGCTGGCGCGTCGAAAACTTCGGCTCGCGCTTCGCTTTGGCGATCATCGATTTCTTAGCCATTCAAATCCTTCTTTCTTCAACCGGCTTATATAAGCTCAGTCGCTTAATCCGTAAACGGGAAACCCAAGGCGTCGAAGAGAGCCTTGGCAGTCGCGTCATCTTCAGCAGTAGTAACGAAGGTAATATCCATACCGCGGGTGCGGTCGATTTTATCGTAGTCGATCTCGGGAAAGATCAGCTGCTCGGTAATACCCAGCGTGTAATTCCCATGAGAGTCAAAACTCTTGGGCGAAATACCGCGAAAGTCGCGAACGCGTGGCAAGGCTGTTGCAAGCAAGCGATCGAGGAATTCCCACATACGGTCGCCACGCAGGGTTACCTTACAGCCAATAGCCTGTCCTTCACGCACATGAAAACCAGCGATGGATTTCTTAGCACGTGTGATCATAGGCTGCTGACCGGTAATAACACGCATGTCAGAGATAGCAGCATCGAGCAACTTCGAGTCGCCAGCTGCAGCACCAACACCCATGTTTACTACGATCTTTTCAAGACGCGGTACCTGATTGACATTAGTCAAAGACAGATCAGATGCCAGCTTCGGCACAATTTCGCTCTGGTACCTTTCTTTCAAACGAGGAGTCATAGTTTGCATTCCTTCCGATGATTTGAACGCAGGATTACCGACCCTGCGTCCCCCACATTTTGTGAGGGTCATAAGCTCACGGCACCCAAAGAGCGCCCTGAACGTGTTGCACAGCGCTGCTAATCGATATCAGCGCCGCACTTTTTGCAAACGCGAATCTTTTTACCGTCTTCGCGCTTGATGCTAAAGCGTGTTGCCTTGCCACATTTGGGGCACACAAGTGCCACGTTCGACACGTGGATAGGTGCTTCAATGTGACTTAAGCCACCCTGCGGGTTAGCCTGCGTTGGACGCTGGGCCTTTGTGACCATGCCAACCTTTTCTACCACGACGCGATTGCGCTGAGGGAGCGAGCGGATGACAGTTGATTCAACGCCCTTGTCCTTGCCGGCAAGAACCTTGACCTTATCGCCCTTTTTGATATTCATTGTGGTCATTTGCGCTTCCCTCCTTACAGCGTCTCAGGTGCCAGAGACACGATTTTCATGTACTTTTTGTCACGCAGTTCGCGAGCGACCGGCCCGAAAATACGCGTGCCGCGCGGTGCGCCTGATGCGTCGATAAGGACGCAGGCGTTTTGGTCGAAGCGGATGTAGCTACCGTCAGAACGGCGTACTTCCTTCTTCTGGCGGACTACCACGCATCGGACAACTTCGCCCTTCTTCACCTGGCCGTTGGGGATAGCTTCCTTAACGCTACAGATGATGACATCACCAAGGCCTGCATAGCGGCGCTTTGAGCCACCCAGAACCTTGATGCACTGCACCTTGCGAGCGCCGGAGTTATCGGCCACTGCGAGCATGGTTTGCATCTGAATCATTGATTAAACCTACCTTCTCGTTGAGTTCGCACGAGGCAAACTACTTGGCCTTCTCCACGATCTCAATAAGACGCCAGTGCTTCATCTTTGACAGCGGCCGCGTCTCCATGATGCGGACCGTGTCGCCAAGACCGGCTTCATTGTTCTCGTCGTGTGTATGGAACTTCTTCGTGGTCGTCATCATCTTGCCGTAGACACGATGCGGTTTACGCTCTTTGACTTCAACGACGCACGTCTTATCGCCAGAAATGCTCACCACGAGGCCCTGGCGAACTTTGCGAGAGTTTCGTTCTTCACTCATGCTTCGCTCATAATCCTTTCAGTTCGCTCTTGGTCTTAAGCGGAGAGCTCACGGGCGCGCATCTCGGTAAGGATGCGTGCGATGTCTTTCTTTACCTGCTTAACGCGCGAGGTGTTATCCAGCTGGCTGGTGGCCATCTGAAAGCGGAGGTTGAACAGCTCGGCACGAGCTTCCTTCAGCTTAACCTGCAAATCGTCAGCAGAGAGCTCACGGATCTCACTTGCCTTCATTATTTCTGACCCTCCGTTTCGCGGGTAACAATCTTGCACTTGATCGGCAGCTTGTTGATGGCCAGGCGGCAAGCTTCTTTGGCAGTCGCCTCGTCAACGCCGCCAATCTCGAACATGATGCGACCGGGCTTAACCACGGCCACCCACCCTTCAGGGTTACCTTTACCTGAACCCATACGAGTTTCAGCCGGCTTGCTCGTGATTGGTTTATCAGGGAAGATGGTGATCCACACGTGGCCGCCACGCTTCATTTGACGGGTAATAGCAACACGGGCTGCTTCGATCTGGCGGTTTGTAATCCAATGAGCTTCAAGAGCCTGGATACCCCATTCGCCATGATTGAGCCGTGTGCCACCCTTGGCACGACCCTTCATAGAGCCGCGCTGCACCTTGCGGTGCTTAACACGCTTAGGTACGAGCATTTACTTATTCCCCCTATCGTTATTGCGACGACGGTTCGGGCGAGAGCTGGTTCCTTCAAGTGCAGGCTCAGGAAGTTTCTGACCTGGCAGCACTTCGCCGTGATAGACCCACACCTGCACACCAATAGCACCCATCTGAGTGTTGGCGGTGGTGAAGCCATAGTCGATCTTGGCACGCAGGGTATGCAGAGGCACACGGCCTTCGCGATACCATTCGCGGCGGCTCATTTCGGCACCGCCCAGGCGACCAGCACACTGAATACGGATGCCCTGAGCACCACTTTTACGCGCGGACTGAACAGCCTTGCGCATCGCGCGGCGGAATGCCACACGGCCTTCAAGCTGCTCGGCAACGGACTGAGCAATAAGGTTTGCATCAAGCTCAGGACGCTTGATTTCAATAACCTCAACGCTAATCGGACCGTCGGCAACCTGAGAGAGCTTCTTGCGCAGCGTGTCGATCTCGGCGCCTTTCTTGCCGATTACCACACCGGGGCGCGCAGTCGTAATAACAACTTTGATCTTGTCGCCAGCGCGCTCGATCTCTACCTTAGAGACGGCGGCACGGGTGAGATATCCATCAAGGAATCGACGAATAGCCAAGTCGTTTTCGAGGGTCTTCGCGTAGTCCTTATCGGCATACCAACGGCTACGCCAGTTCTCGATAACACCGATACGGAAGCCGGTGGGGCTGACTTTTTGTCCCATGTGTTTATGCCTCCTCTCGGGTAGAAACGATAACGGTGATATGACTCGTACGCTTGCGGATGCGAGCTGCTGAACCCTTAGCACGGGGACGAATGCGCTTGAGGGTTGGACCCTCGTCCACATAGGCCGCTTTTACATAGAGTTGAGCGGGATTAGCCTGATGATTATGTTCGGCATTCGCAACAGCCGAATTCATAACCTTTTCGACATCCTCGGCGATAGCACGGGTCGTGAATGCGAGGACCTCACGAGCGCGCACAATATCCTTGCCGCGGATCTGATCGACAACGACACGCGCCTTACGAGGAGAGACGCGCACATAGCGAGCAACTGCTTTAGCTTCCATGTTCTATCCTCTCCTTATTTCTTGGCGTGACCGCGGAATGTGCGGGTTGGCGCAAATTCACCAAGCTTGTGACCAACCATAGACTCGGTAATGTATACCGGCACATGCTTGCGTCCATCGTGTACAGCGATGGTATGCCCTACCATCTCGGGGAAGATGGTGCTCGAACGAGACCAGGTCTTCACAACATCCTTCGTACCAGCCTCGTTCATCGCATCGATGCGGCTGAGAAGGCGGGGCTCCACAAAGGGGCCTTTTTTCAAACTTCTGCTCACAGTGATAACTCCTTAACGCCTCTGCGCTACTTCTTGCGACGACGGATGATCAGGCGACTCGAAGCCTTCTTCGGGTTGCGCGTACGATGACCCTTCGTGGGAACACCCCAGGGGGACACAGGATGACGACCAGAAGTCTTGTTCTTGCCTTCGCCACCGCCATGAGGATGGTCGACCGGGTTCATAACAGTACCGCGGACAGTCGGGCGAATGCCAGCCCAGCGATTGCGGCCAGCTTTACCAATTTTGATGTTGGAATGATCGGCGTTGCCTACTTCACCAACAGTTGCGCGACAGGTAAGCAGCACGCGACGCATTTCGGATGAGGGCATACGCAGGATAGCGTACTTGCCTTCTTTACCCATAAGCTGAATGCTGGTACCCGCTGAACGTGCCAAAGCAGCACCGCGGCCCGGCTGTAGTTCAACCGCATGAATAAGTGTACCAACGGGAATAGCCGAAAGCGGCAGAGCATTGCCGGGCTTGATGTCGGCATCAGCGCCAGAGAGCACCGTGTCGCCCACCTTGAGATCGCGCGGCTGTAAGATGTAGCGCTTCTCGCCATCGGCATAGTGCAGCAGCGCAATACGAGCACTGCGGTTTGGATCGTATTCGATTGTTGCAACTTTGGCAGGAACGCCATCTTTGTTGCGTTTGAAATCAATAATGCGGTAACGGCGCTTCGCCCCGCCGCCCTGATGGCGGGTGGTAATGCGACCATAGTTGTTGCGACCGGCCTTTTTAGGCAGCGGTCTCAACAGCGACTTTTCCGGCTTGTCGCAGGTGATTTCCGCAAAATCGGAAACCGTCTGGAAGCGACGACCGGGACTAGTCGGCTTGAACTGCTTGACTCCCATTTCTTTCCTTTCTGCTTCTTTTCGTGGCGCTCGATCGCCGCTTAACGTGCAGCCGGGAGAACTGACGTTTACGACTCCGAACTAACCACGCGTCCGGGTGTATCCATCCACCCATAGACGCAAAGAGGTATTATAACCGCTTGGAAATGCCACGACAAGAAAATTACTCAGTGTGAAGAGAGCCCATAGAACGCCCATAAACCGTCCGCAGTGATGGGGTATGATGCATTTCATGGATACCGCTTCACCCGCACAATCGCGCCTCACCGATGTCGCGGATGAGACGAACACCCCCTTACCTGTTGCTATCTTTGGTGCGTCAGGAAATCAAACGATTTCACCTGAAGAACTGGGTCGCGCACATCTTGCTGCCTTCAATGCGCTTGAAAAACAGCTAGGGCACCGATGGCGCTGCACCGAATCAAATACCAAACAGCCAGATGCAGCGACAGATAATGCAACAACATCGTGCACCATAACGCCATCAGGAACTGCAACAGCACCAACAGCATCAAATGCAGCTGCACTATCATCGACGGCGACAGGATCGGTTGTTATCCAGCCAACATCAACTGCGACATCATCAACGACTGCACTATCAGCAGGCATACCTCTGCGTAAAGCGGCATACCCAGTAGTTCTTGTTCTGCATGCGTCAGTTGGCTCGGGACATCGCAGCGCCGCGGTCGCCATTGCCCAAGCACTTGAAGAAATCCGTCAGATGCAAACCGACAATACGGCTGAGAGCGAGACAGATGCCGTACAATCGCCTTCGCTACCGTCAAATTGCCGCATCGTGGTTATTGACATACTGGCTTGGGGTGCGCACGTCTTCGACGGCAATAAATATGCAACGGGTTTTACCGGGTCAACTCGTCCTATCTATGACTTAATCTGGCGCTACACCTTTACTGGACGTGCGCTGTGGGGTCAGGGTACTTTTCTCAACTATCTTCTTTGGAGCAAGTTTACCCGTTACCTCGCCTATATCAATCCACTCGCTGTTGTCGCAACACATATTATGGGTGCCAATATGGCAGCTGGTGGACGCATTATTAACCGACAAAGTTTCCCCCTTATCTGCGTGCCTACCGACTACGAAACTGAGGGTCTTTGGCCTCACCGCGCTGCTGACTGCTTCTGTGTGGGCACTGAATCGATGGCTGAAACGCTGCGTGCACGCAAGGTAGACGAAGCGCGTATCGCCCTTACTGGCATTCCAACGCGTCTCGACTTTTGTCGCACCTATGACACCGACACCGCACGCAATCGGCTGGGGCTTCCTCGCGATAAAAAACTCATACTCGCCTTGGCAGGCGCTACCCTCCCCCAACCGTATGTCAATCTGCGTCGTATTCTCAATGCAACCCTTCCGGTGTTTGCTGCCCACCCTGATTTTCACCTGGTAATGGTCTGTGGACGCGATAGCACCTATGCTGACGGGGTGCGCTCGCTGTGTCGCGCGCTGCACCTGTCGAATGTCACCGTTATGGAATATGTTGAAGGCATGGCAGAGCTCATGGCTTCAAGCAACTTAATTATCACCAAGTCAGGTGGGCTAACTGTGACAGAATGTCTCTGCGCGAGCACGCCGATGATACTTGTTGGTCGTGCCTATGGACAGGAAAAAGCTAACGTTAATATGCTCACCAGTAACGGTGCTGCCATGCATGTAACTACCTCGCGCGAGCTTATCGATGTGCTAAATTCCATCGACGCTCACCCTGAACGTATTGCCGGTATGGTCATGAATGCCAATTTGCTGCGCTTGCCGAATGCGGCGCTTGATGTGGCACGTAAAACCGCAGCGCTCGCAAAAGCCCCCGCCAAAAATCGCCTGGGACATATCCCCCGCCGTCCCGGCCCACTAGCTCTCTTCTCGTTTTATTGGGGCGATAAGCCAGCACATATTCGCTAGGCAACAAACCTGCGTCTACCACTCGGTAATAAACTGCCTGCCGTGTTGAAGGGATACGATAGTATTCCGCCCGAGCACGACAAACCTGTATATCAAATCCTGTACCTATCTGCATCTATTCACTCGTCAATAAACTCGCTTGCCGCATTGAAACGATACTGGTGAGTTTATTCGCTCAAGATAACGACCTCGGACTCTCTATCTCAACGCTCGCGTATAGGTATCCTGCGGTAAATAACAAACAGCCGTAAGCGCACATAAAAGGGCCAGGTTCTCGAAGGAACCCGGCCCTTTCGCCATCGTCTGCCTGATGTTTGTGGAGGGACAAGCAGAGAGGCCTATTGAAATTGCTTACAAGACTTCCTGACCAGTAGCAAGCTTGCCAGCAACACGACCATGCGTCATAGCCATACCGATAGAGTTGCCCGCAAATGGTGTAGCATAACCGGTACCATACCGTCCACCAAGGCAGTTACCAGCAGCCCAGAGACCACCGATAGGCTTATTGTCCGTATCGACAACTTCAAGGTCTTCATTGCATACCACGCCTGCCAACGTTACCAAACCTGCTGATGCAGAACGGTCGTTCATGCTTGAAGAAGCGTAAAACGGCGGGGTGTCGACCGCTTGCATGAAAATGGGATCTTTGCCGTACTGGGTGTCCTCGCCAGCTGCGCAAAGTTTGTTGTAATCCTCAACGGTCTTCAGAAGGTTCTTCTTGGCGTCGCCCTCGTAGCCAATGAGATCACACAATTCTTCAAGCGTATTAGCAGCATATACAGTCGATGCCATACGTTCGGCAATTGTGCAGGTACGGCACGTGCCACCGTTTGGATCGCCCACTGGCACGTTAGCCATATCTTCTTTGAGCTCTTCGTAGTAAACCGGGCGACCATAGTTTGGTGCACCGTGGTCGAGCGAAGCATTCTTCATGGTTTCATACCACTTTGCGTCCGTGATAGTGGTAATGGGACCCTTTGGCTGCTGAAGGCTCATCGGCCACGCCGCCAGCGTTTGCGCTTCGTTCATGTACCGCTTGCCGTCAGCATTAACCCACAGATACGCACTCGTACCCCAGGGGCCGCCACCACCGCCACCCATGCTCATAACCGGACGCGGTGAAGGTTCCATCATGCCACCAACCCAGCACGCCATCTTATGACCGGTGCCATCGCTTGTGGAAAAGCCCTTGACATCATCAGGCCCTTTGCCAGCACGCGCAGCCCATTCTGAAATCTCGGTATTGAGATTCCAAACCATTTCGCCATTAGCGGCATAGTCACCAGTGCACAGAATGACGCCAATCTTGGTGTTGTATTGAACAATTGAGCCATCACCCTTCTTGGCAATAAGGCCATTAACCTTGCCCGATGAATCCTGTGTCAGCTTGACCGCCGTGGTTTCGAAGTGCCAATCGACACCAAGATCCTGACCAGCAAGAATAGCAAACTGCTGGAATTCATCGAGACGGCTAAATGCAGCAACGCCGTTGAATGTTTCATGCTGAATGGGTCCCATAAACTGCGCAACTGCAGCCCAGCTTTTGTAACCGCCACGCACCATAGGATAGGTTACTGGTCCATCCGCTGCGATACCCGGCACCTGAACAATCAGCTGTGATGGATCCATGGGAGAAATAGCCGGATCAGCTGTTTCTGTTACCTTAATACGGTCGTTTGGCCAGGTGATCATATTGGCAGTATGGTCAAACATCTCACCAGAATTCGCCACGAACTTACGAATAATCTCGGCATTGCCACGTCCGTTCGTACGTTTAACAAACTCAGCGGTTACCTCACCTACATCATAAGGACCGAAGCCCTGATTAATAAGCCATTGGCTGTTGACATGGCCAATGTCTTCGCCCTTTACCTTGCGATTTGCTTCCGCCACCGTTTCAATAACGATAACGCTTGCGCCGCCTTCAGCCGCAGCCAGTGCTGCCTGGATACCAGCATGGCCACCACCTGCAACAAGTACATCGCAGTCAAATGTTTGGGATGGATTCGCTGTCTCAGGTGCTTCGCCCAGCCAGTCACTCGAGCACATATAACCCTTTGGTGCTGAACTTGTCGTCTTTATGTCGGCGGTCTTATCGGCAGCTGACTTGGGAGAGGAGCAACCTGACAGTGCGCTTGCAGATGCAGCACCAACTGCTGCAATACCGCCTAGCTTGAATAGGTCGCGACGCGAAATACCCGCGCGTGGCTTTGTGTCGTCCATAATCTTATCCTCCTTTGATTGTTTGACCCCTCCATAGACTTACTGTACGTGACAAACGCACATCCTCTTTGTGCAAGCAATCACGGCACTATGCCAACAGTAAGCTATAGCTCCCTCAAGCTTACCCGCTTTTCGGAAGCGGCGGTATCGCCCAAATAGGGTAAAAGGGCAAGAAGAGGGTATCGCGCTTACGGCAGGTTCTTTGTTTACGCATCGCGTTTTTGGGTGAGTTGCTGCACTATTGCCTGATAAATGGATGGATTTCTGCCCTATTACCCGATAGATACTCCCTTACCAGCCAAGCACAGCATATCTAGGCAGTTCATGCCGAAACAACCATCGATAAAGGCCTTTCGATAGCTATGGAACACTATATGTAAAGCTGTTTATGTTCAAACAACCGTCAACACAGACCTTTTGATAGCTGAAAACAGAGCCAGAGGTCTGCCCAACAAAAAAACGGCGCCCGCTTCTGCGGACGCCGCACCAAAATAGCCACGTATAACCGAATGTACCGGTTTAAGCTCAGTGGGATTTTGTTAGTTGGCAGCAAACAGCTCGATGCTATCGCCTTCAGCCAGGGTAACCATGGCTTTTTTCCAAGAACGGGTTTTACCCATGTGGAAACGAACGCGCTTTGGCTTCGGCTTTACATTGAGCGTGTTGACCTTCTTGACCTTGACATCAAAGATAGCTTCAACAGCCTGAGCGATCTCTACCTTATTTGCTGATTTAGCCACTTCAAAGGTGTATACATTCTCGCTCATCTTATCGTAGCTGCGCTCAGAGATAACCGGGCGAATAATAACCTCGCGGGGATCTTTCATTTAAGCGAGCACCTCCTCGATGCGGGAAAGGGCCTCAGCGGTAAAGATGAGTGCCTTATTATTAACAAAATCATAGGTATTGCCAGCCATAACGGGAATAACCTCAACATTGGGCAGGTTGCGGAACGCCAGATAGGTGTTCACATCTTCGTTACCAATAACCAGCGTTGTGCGACCCGTTATTCCCAGCGCCTTCAGTGCCGCTGCAGCAGACTTGGTCTTCGGCTCTTCAAAGCCAAATGAATCAACCACAAACAGCTCGCCATCGGCCAGCTTAGCAGACAGCGCAGAGCGCATAGCAAGCTTGACCTCTTTGTTGTTCACGCGGAAAGCGTATGAACGAGGATGTGGACCGAACACGGTGCCACCGCCACGCCACTGAGGAGAACGGATGGAACCCTGGCGGGCACGACCGGTGCCCTTCTGACGCCACGGCTTTTTGCCGCCGCCCCGAACCTGGCCACGTGTCAGCGTGTCGTGAGTGCCCTGGCGCCATGATGCGCGCTGAGCACGGACTACCTGGTGCATCACGTGAACATTCGGCTCGATGCCGAATACGCCGGCGTTGAGGTCGCGTACTTCGACCTTCTTACCGCTGACGTCCTTCACTTCGATATTTGCCATAATCTATAACTCCTTGAGGTCCTAGGCCAGGCGCACGCGGACCATGGCATTCTTGCCACCGGGCACCGCACCCTTGACCAAAATAAGGTTCTGCTCTTCGTCGATTCTGACCACGTCGAGGTTCTTCACGGTTACCGTGTCAACACCCATGTGACCGGGCAGACGCAGACCCTTGAACACACGCGACGGTGTCGCGCACATGCCCACGGAACCCGGTGCACGATGGAAGTGCGCACCATGGCCACCTGGGCCACCGCGGAAGTTGTAACGACGCATAACACCGGCAAAGCCTTTACCCTTAGACGTAGCGGTAACGTCAACTTTCTTTGCATCAGCAAAGAGGGAAACGGTTACCTTTTCGCCCAGGCTGTGCGCAGAGGCATCCTCAACACGCACTTCGCGCAGATGACGAACGGGGTCAACACCCTGCTTGGCAAAGTGGCCACCCATAGGGCGGTTTACCTTTTGGGGCTTGATCGCGCCGAAGCCGAGCTGAACGGCTTCGTAGCCGTCGGTCTCCTTCGTCTTCAGCTGGCAGATGGTGTTCGGCGCAGCTTGAATGACGGTGACGGGAACCACTTCATCGTCTTCGGAGAATATCTGGGTCATGCCCAGCTTGGTTCCATAGATAGCGTTGATCATACGTGCATACCTCCCTACAGCTTGATCTCAATATCGACGCCGGCGGGAAGGTCCAGACGCATAAGGGAGTCCACCGTATTAGGGGTGGGTTCAAGAATGTCGATCAAGCGCTTATGGGTGCGCATCTCGAACTGTTCGCGCGAGTCCTTATCCACATGCGGGCCCTTGACGACGCAATACAGATTGCGCTCGGTCGGCAGGGGAATGGGGCCGGATACCTTAGCACCAGTCTTCTGGGCAGTGTCAACAATGAGCTTCGTGGACTGGTCCACAATCTCATGGTCATAGCCCTTCAGGCGGATGCGAATCTTCTGATTAGCCACTGAATTTACCTCCGTTTATAAGCGTTGCGCTCGCCCTGTGGGCTTAAGCGTTACCGCCAGCCTTGCTAATGATCTCATCTGCCACGTTCTTGGGAACCTGTTCATATGAGTCGAACTGCATCGTGTAAGATGCGCGACCCTGAGTTCCCGAACGCAGGTCAGTTGCATAGCCGAACATTTCGGACAGGGGCACCTTGGCGTTGATAACCTTAGCGTTACCGCGATCGCCCATGCCCTGAATCTGGCCGCGACGGCTGGACAGATTGCCCATGACATCGCCCATGTATTCTTCAGGAGTCTCAACTTCCACTGCCATCATTGGCTCAAGGATAACTGGGTTGGCTTTACGCAGAGCATTTTTAACAGCCATAGAACCAGCTACCTTAAAGGCAGCTTCGGACGAGTCAACTTCGTGATATGAACCATCGACAAGCTGAACCTTAATATCGACAACGGGATAGCCAGCCAGCACACCATTGTTGATGGCTTCCTGAATGCCTTTATCCACCGAGGGGATGTATTCCTTGGGGATAACGCCACCCACGATATTGTTTTCGAATTCGTAGCCGGCACCAGCTGGCTGCGGAATAAGGTTGATAACAGCATCGCCGTACTGACCACGTCCACCAGACTGGCGCACGAACTTGCCCTGCACGTTATCAACTTCAATCGTGGCGGTTTCACGATAGGCAACCTGAGGTTTGCCTACGTTAGCATCAACCTTAAATTCGCGCAGGAGACGGTCAACGATAATCTCTAGATGGAGTTCGCCCATACCAGCAATAATGGTCTGACCCGTTTCTTCATTCGTATGAACGCGGAACGTGGGGTCTTCCTCAGCTAGCTTTTGCAGAGCAACGCCCATCTTATCCTGCTCGGCCTTTGTCTTCGGCTCGATAGCAACATCAATAACAGGATCGGGGAATTCCATCGATTCAAGAACGATTGGATTGTCCTCGTCGCACAGCGTATCGCCTGTGCCGGTATTTTTGAGGCCCACAACGGCCACGATGTCGCCAGCAGAGCACTTTTCAACATCGATACGCTGGTTGGAATTCATTTCCAGCAGACGACCGATGCGTTCCTTCTTGCCCTTAGCGGCATTCAAAACATACGAACCAGCATCAAGCGTGCCCGAATATACGCGCAGATAGGTAAGCTTACCGACAAACGGGTCAGTCATGATTTTAAATGCCAAGGCAGCGAACGGTGCAGACGCATCAGAAGGACGGCTGTCTTCTTCGCCCGTATCAGGGTTAGTACCCTCGATTGCGGGAACATCAAGCGGACTCGGCAGGTAATCGACCACGGCGTCAAGCAGTTCCTGCACGCCCTTGTTCTTGTACGCAGAACCCACAAAAACCGGGTTGATCTGATTTGCAATAGTGCCTTTGCGTAGAGCGGCCTTCAGTTCCTCAACGGAGATATCTTCCTCCATGAGGACCTTTTCCATGAGGTCGTCGTCGCAATCGGCAGCCGCCTCAAGCAGCTCTTGACGATACAGTTCAGCATCGGCCTTGAATTCGTCAGGAATTGCATCCATCGGCTCGGGATAGGTCATACCCTTATCGTCGGCTTTGAAGTCCCAGGCCGTCATCGTGACCAGGTCGATAACGCCCCAGAAGCCATCTTCAGCTCCCATAGGAACCTGTGCCGCAACAGCTTTAGCGCCCAGACGGTCACGCATGGTGTCAATAGCGTGGAAGAAATCGGCGCCAACGCGGTCATACTTGTTGATGAACGCGATACGCGGTACACCATAGCGAACGGCCTGACGCCAAACGGTTTCAGACTGAGGCTGAACGCCAGCAACTGCGTCAAATACCGCGACTGCACCGTCAAGCACGCGCAGCGAGCGCTCTACTTCGGCGGTAAAGTCAACGTGACCCGGAGTGTCAATAATCTGAATGCGGTATTCTTCTTTATCTTTTTCCCAATAGCAGGTAGTAGCAGCAGACGTAATGGTTACGCCACGCTCCTGCTCTTGAACCATCCAGTCCATCGTAGCGGCACCGTCATGCACCTCACCGATTTTGTGTGTCTTGCCGGTGTAGTACAGAATGCGCTCAGTCGTGGTGGTTTTACCGGCATCAATGTGAGCCATGATGCCGATGTTACGAGTATTTTTAAGGGTGTTTTTCGCCATCTGCTACCGCCCTCTTAGAAACGGTAGTGCGAGAACGCACGGTTAGATTCGGCCATCTTGTACAGATCCTCACGACGCTTCACTGATGCGCCCTGATTCTCGGCAGCATCCATGATTTCGGCGGCAAGGCGCTGCTTCATGGTGTGTTCTTTGCGCTTGCGAGAAAACTCAACCATCCAGCGAATGGCAAGCGTAGTGGCACGACGGGAATTAACTTCCATCGGAACCTGATAGGTTGCGCCACCAACACGCTTCGGCTTAACCTCCAGCGTGGGGCGGACATTATCCATAGCCTTTTTAAAGACAGACAGGGCATCTTCACCGGTTTTTTCAGCCACGATGTCGAATGCACCATAGACGATACCTTCGGCCGTAGACTTCTTACCATCAAGAAGAACCTTATTAATCAGCTGGGTGACCAGCCGGTTGTTATAAACTGCATCCGCCTGAATTTCACGGCGGGTTGCTGCTGCACGACGCGGCATATAACTTCCTTTCGTTTACTACCTAGAAAAGCGTTTGCCTAGTTCTTAGGCTTCTTGGCGCCGTAACGGCTGCGAGCCTGCTTACGGTCGTTAACCGGTGCGCAGTCGAGCGCAGCACGGATAACCTTATAGCGGACACCAGGAAGATCCTTTACACGGCCACCGCGAATGAGCACCATGGAGTGTTCCTGCAGGTTATGACCTTCGCCCGGAATATAGGCGGTCACTTCCATGCCGTTAACTAGACGAACACGCGCTACTTTTCGCAGAGCAGAGTTCGGCTTCTTCGGAGTAGTGGTGTATACACGTGTGCATACACCGCGCTTCTGGGGATTTCCCTTCAACGCCGGGGTCTTCTTCTTTTCGACCAAATTACGGCGGCCCTTGCGGACCAGCTGGTTGATAGTAGGCAAGTTTCACTCCTTTTTACTGCTGCGGCTGTACTGACACGCTTCGAAGCGGTTAGTACGGCCGACCATCACCTTCACATCAAACCTCTCTCATGTGCGTTCAGCTGATGCGCACACTAAAGAGCACCCTCGATAAGGGCGCGATCAGCAACTCTAGCACCCATGAAACCAGTCTGTCAAACGCCACGCATCCGGGCGTATCTATTCGAGAAAACCGACATTTTGCCTGATAGAAAACGAAGAAACCTGCTTTATGGCAAAAACCTTCCCACACCTGCGCAGAATCTTCACGTAAACGTCCGCTGCACGCGCACAGGCAACCAGATGCCGAGATGTCGGCATCAGATGCCGCTTAGCAGCCACTATCCGTCTGTGATTAAGAAAAAGTGCCACTATGATACATAATGAACGCTTACATGGCAGAGAGTGAGCACTATGCAGGACCTTCATATATCAGATGTTTTGGGGCCCATTATGATTGGCCCTTCATCAAGTCATACTGCTGGCGCACTACGTATCGCTATGATGGCACGCCGTCTTTCTACATCAATTCCAACCGCTGTTGAATTTCGATTGTATGGTTCCTTTGCTCATACATATCGCGGACACGGAACCGACCGAGCACTGGTCGGCGGCATACTTGGCATGGACCCTGATGACCTGCGTATCCGCAATTCGCTGCAGCTCGCGCAGGAAGCAGACATAGAGGTAACCTTCACTCCCCTTCCTGATGCGCCCTACGACCATCCGAACACGGTTGATGTGGTGATGAGCGACGCGAGCGGATCTGAAACGATTGTGCGAGGTATTAGTATTGGTGGCGGGGCGGCAACGCTCACCCGTATCAACGGTGTTGATGTCAATATCACCGGTGAATGTACCAGCGTTATCATTCAGCAGCGTGACACCGTTGGCGTGCTCGCACACATCACGCAAAGCATTAGCCATATTGGCGGCAATATCGCCACCCTCCGCTGCTATCGTGAACAACGCGGCGAAACAGCCTATACCGTACTTGAAGTGGATGGGTCAGTTCCTATTTCAGTATGCGAAGCCATTATGGGACATCCCGGTATTATGAGTATTCGCGTTATACCTGCTGCTGGCGGATCCACTGCAAACACAACAAATAAGCCTGATGAAGCAGCTGCCGAACGCTTCCGAACACTTGATTTTCCTACCGCGCACGCGCTTCTGGAATACTGCACCGCGCATTCTCTTACCATTGCGCAGGCTTTTCGCGCACGAGAGGAAGCGCTTGGTGCCTCCCACGGTGAGTCGACCGATATCGATGGTTACCTTGATCGCGTGCTCGCAGTGATGCGCGCAGCAGCCACCGAGCCAGCCGAACAGCCTATTACCGCTATGGGCGGCCTTATTGGGGGCGAAGCACGCAAACTTGTCCTCAGACAGCAATCTGGCAAAGCACTTATTTCGGGACAATTGGCTCGCGCGGCACGCTATGCCATGGCGGTACTCGAAACGAATGCCGGCATGGGCTGCATTGTTGCCGCCCCTACCGCAGGGTCGTCAGGAGTAATCCCCGGCACCCTTCTTACCCTGCAAGATGAATGCGGATTCTCTGATGAAGACATGCGTGAAGCGCTGCTCTGCGCCGCAGCAATTGGCTACCTTATTACGCGTAACGCTACCGTATCGGGCGCTGAAGGCGGCTGCCAAGCCGAAATGGGGTCGGCAGCAGCCATGGCGGCAGCAGCAGCAACTCAGCTAGGAGAAGGCAGCCCAGCCCAATGTTTTGACGCTGCCGGCAATGCCATTGCCAACATGCTTGGTTTGGTGTGTGACCCCATTGCAGGCTTGGTGGAAGTTCCCTGCCAGAAGCGCAACGCTTCCGGAGCGGCTAATGCCCTTATTAGCGCCGAGGTTGCTCTTGCTGGTGTAGTGAATCTCGTCGACTTCGATCAAACGGTCGATGCGATGTTCCATGTCGGCCGCTCGCTTCCCTTTGAGCTACGCGAAAGCGCTCTGGGAGGAATGGCCGCCTGTCCGGCAGCTTGCGAATGGTGTGAAGGATTCCGCAAGCGCGCTGAAACAAAGTAGAATCGCTCCCATGCATATCACCGTACCGTTTCTGCAGCACCATACCCACCGTAATCTTCCCGTCATCCGTCCTACCGCTACAACTGAAGTGGCAGGTCTGCGGGTTGCACTGCTGAATATTGGATTCACCATATCGGTGGCGCTTTCCATTGCGATCACCGTGGTCATATCGATAAACGCCGCGCAAACCGCGAATGGCTTAAGCCCTATGCAGCTGGTACCGATGATTATTTATCTGATATTAATGACCGCTAATGCTATCGGATGCCTCGCAATTGCAGTCTTTGATTACAACACCCATATGCATGAAGCCCGCCTCGTTGCACGTGCAACAATGGCGAGTCTTTTCGCAAGCGTGGTGCTCGGAATTATTCTTTCGGGTTTAAGCGTATTCTTCCTGCTGTATGTCTTTCAATTTGTTTGCCTGGTCACCTTCCAAACCTATACCGACTCTCAGCTTGCCCGCAATCGAACCTTCGATGCGCCCTGGCACACCGATGCCGACCCTCTGCGGCGTGAATACATTCCATTAAACTTTTTCAATATCTTCTGGGTATTTCTGATTGCCTCAATCATGGGGCTTCTTGTTGAAACGATTTATTTTGCCATCGTCTTCGGCAGTTATCCCGACCGCGCGGGCTTGCTCTGGGGCCCCTTTTCGCCGATCTATGGCTTCGGCGCTACTTTGATGACCATTGCACTTAATCGTTATTGGAATCGCAGCACCCTTATTATTTTTCTCGTAGCGGGAATTATTGGCGCAGCCTTTGAATTTTTCACGAGTCTCTTTATGGAAACAGCCTTTGGTATTGTGGCTTGGAATTACACTGGCACATTCCTTAATATCCAAGGGCGAACGAACTTTGCCTTTTTCTGCGCCTGGGGGTTTCTTGGTCTTGTATGGATCAAGCTGTTTTTACCGAATGTGCTTAAGCTGGTCGACGCTATCCCGGTTAAATGGCGCATTACACTTACATCGCTAGCCGCTTTGTTCATCGCGGTTGACGTCACCATGACACTGCTAACGCTTGATTGTTGGTATCAACGAACGTCAGGAAAACAGCCAGAAAATGCCATCGAACTATTCTGTGCCGAGCATTATAACAACGACTATATGGCGCATCGCTTCGAATCGATGAATCTCGATCCAACACGCGCCGAGCGCATCGGATAGTTATTCGGATGATTATCTAGGATGTCAAGATAGGTCTTCAGATGACCAGTCGGGATATCGCAGTAAACCTTCTGGTTACTCAATAACGGTGCTTTATGTATATGAGCACACCGTTAAATGCTACGCAGTAGACCCTAAACTATTTAATAACGTCAACGGCTGCCGTACGCCGCGCAGCACGCAGCGCGTCGAGCTTGCGGTTGCGCACATAAACGGCAAAGCAAATAAGCACCGCGACCAAGTTGATAACGTAGACAGCAAGCACCCAATTCAGCGACCCTGAAGCAAACTTCGCAGCAATGCCAGCAATATAACCAAAGGTAATAAGCGCGATAAACTGCCAGCTAGAGCCTGCTGCAGTACGCGACTTAAATGCCTTATACGCATTCATAGGCCAAGATAGACCGAAACAAATCATCATAACGGCCTCTAAAATTTCAGCCATGTTGTCACTTCCCTTGTATGTGAATCCCTGTATGGTTTTAGCCTACAACCGCTCGTTTCTTATACGAGGTGATTCGTGAAAGGAACACAGAGGGAACTATATTCAACAAAGAGTCTGGCGAGCGATATAAGCAAAATAAGCCAGGGTAACAACTAATTTCTCACACCCGATAAGCAGCCTGCGCACTACAATCAAGGTATATCGAAAGGGTGATGCCTTATGTCGTTTGAATATCATCGTATCTTTGCCGCACTTGACGGCACCGACGCACAACTGACTGTCGCTGAACGTGCACTCACCTTAGCGCGCGAGAATGGCGCTCACTTGCGGTTTGGCCATGTAGTGGATGCCGTACCTGCTGAAGCAAGCGTGACCGATTACGAAAGACTGTGCGAAGAATCAAAGTTGCGTATGGAAGAAAAACTGGCCAGTGTTTTAACTGAAGCACATGAAGCACGTGAAATACCCGAAGCCGAACTAGTTGTTATGGCAGGATCGGTAGTCGATGTGCTTGACCGTGACCTTATTAGCCCCTTTGAACCAGACCTTGTTATCTGCGGCGCACGCGGCCTTTCAAAAATCGCCTATGCCTTTATTGGAAGCGTGAGCACACATCTCGTGCGCACCCAAAAATGCGACGTACTCGTCGTAAAGTAGAGCAATAAAGACAATGCCCCGATTGAATAACCGGGGCACTGATAGCGAAATGCTTCTGCGCAACAGCGCAATCTGTTGGACAATAAGAACTCTTGGCGAGGAAAGCTTCAACCTATTGCGCAGCAAGAATAGGGGCAGCTACCTGCTTTTTACGAGAAAGCACACCTGGCATCCAAACAGCCGATGAACTATCAATAGAGAAGACCTTATCAACAAGGGTATGATCACCCTCAACAATAAAGTTACTGCCCTCATTCAAAATGTCGGTTACGAGCAGCAGCACAAAATCATACCCATGTTCACTGATAAGCGAGCGCATATACGCACGTGCTTCGTCTTCGCGCTTCATTGCTGCTGGCAGATCGACCGTTTCGTGCTGGGCAATTAGCACCGTACCGCCAGCAACTGCGAATTCCTTGGCATCGGCACCAACATACGTTTCTATAGCGAGGTCTTCTTCGCGTCCTCGGCAGCGGAACAATTCTTGACCGAATTCCACATGATTCTTGCCGGTAATGCCTTCGAGATAGGCAATAACTTCTTCGTCTACCTTTGTTGCCGTTGGCGACTTCAAAATAACCGTATCAGTCAGAATGGCGCTTAACAACACATTTGCAATACCAACAGGCATGTCGATATCATGCCAGCGATAAAACATTGCAACCACCGTGGCCGATGAACCCCAGGGAAACACAGACATATAAATGGGCGCCGACGTGGTGACATCACCAATACGGTGATGATCAACAATGCCCACAACCTCAGCTTCCGTTAACCCATCGACCGCCTGGCTCAATTCATTATGATCAACAAGAATAACCTTGTCGCCTTCCCCCACCCGCTCGATCAATTCAGGTACAGGAATGCCATTTTCCGCAAGATTCCATTCAGTTTCAGGCGGCAGCGAACCAAGGCGAACCGGCTGGTATTCCGCATCCTCACCGCGACGGCGCGCGAGTTCATTTTCAAAGTATGCGAGGCCGATTGCAGCGGACACAGCATCGTTATCGGGGTTTTTATGCCCCACGATAAGAATCTTGTCAGCCATGGAAGGTCCTTTCTCTTGTACGTCTCTTACGAGATTTTGACGATAGGAGCGTAGTCTTTCAACAATTTTTTAACCGATCCCGTCTTAGCAAAGCGGATGGAAAGGGTATCGCCATCCACCTTGATAACCTTACCACGTCCGAATACTTTGTGGTCAACCGTATCGCCTTTAGCAAACGACATACCGGCTGCTTCTTTACGATGAGCCGCAGCGGTGGGTGTGCGCTTGCGTGAAGACGAACCCGAAGCACTTGAAGTGCCAAATACGCGACCGTGACCGGCTTCAGCTCCACTGCCTGAAATGCCGCGACGGCTACCGCGCTTTTCCCAGCCGGTACCGGAAAATCCAGCCGACCCAAGACCGCTTGTATGGCGCAGCTCGGCAGGGATCTCAGCAAGAAAGCGCGAGGTTGGATTGGCTTGTGTTTGTCCAAACAGCTTGCGGTTGGAGGCGCAGGTAATATAGAGCTGTTTGCGAGCACGCGTGATAGCAACATACGCAAGACGACGCTCTTCTTCAACGCCGGTTGCATCGTTAATGCTGTTCATATGGGGAAAAATAGTTTCTTCCATGCCAGCGACGAATACGCAATCAAACTCAAGGCCCTTCGCCGCGTGAACGGTCATCAGGGTAACTGCCGTGCCATCGTCGCTCATCGTATCCAGGTCGGTACGCAAAGCGACCCATTCGATAAAGTCAGCTAATGAATCGCCCGAAAGTACACGCACGGGCGCTGCCATATCAGCTGCCGTGCCCATATTGGTGCCCGCAGGAGCTTCGGTATTGAATTCCTCTGCAGCAAGAAAGGCTGTGCTGTGATTCGCATTGGTGTCTGCGCTGGTCTCTTCTGCTGTAGCTAAAGAAGCCGTGGCGACATTCGCTTGCACCTCTTGTTGTTGTCGCTCTTGTTGCTGATCTTGCTCTTGGTCTTGTGCCTCTTCGTTAAGAGAAGCGGCCGCTATCGGAGCAGCATAGTGGGCTTCGTCAGCGTCATGCGTGGCAGTAAATTCGTCAACAACGCCAAGAAACTCTTTGATATTCTCAACGCGACCAAGGTCTTCATCGGTACCCGAATTCTCAAGCGCACGCACCATACCGCTTCGCTCGAGGATCATCTCAACTATGCGGCGCAACTCCCCCGTCCACGTAGCAGCTTCAGAAAGAAGGCTCGTAAATTGCCCGAGCGCCGTGCGAGTAGACAAGCGCACCGATTCGTCAGCTATCGTTAGCTGCGCGGCTTCTAAAAATGTACAGTTATTACGCGCAGCACATGCATCAATCAGCTCTATTGTTGTTTTGCCAATACCGCGCCGCGGAACGTTAATAACCCGTTTAGCAGCCATGTCGTCAGCGGGATTTACCACCAGGGTCAGATATGCCATGACATCGCGAATCTCAGCACGATCGAAGAATCGGGTGCCCCCCACAATACGATACGGCACGCCAGCACGCAGCAACATATCTTCCAGCATACGACTCTGAGCATTGGTGCGATAAAACAGCGCTATCTGGTTGTAGCTCGTACCCTGCGTATGACGTCGCTCAATTTCACCGGCAATCCAACGTCCTTCGTCACGTTCATCGGACGCCATATACACGTGGATTTTGTCGCCCGTATCGCCCGTCGGCACCAATCGCTTGCTTTTACGATTTACGTTATGGGCAATCACCGCATTGGCAGCATCGAGAATCGTGGCGGTCGAGCGATAGTTCTTTTCCAGCTTGACGGTACGCGTTTGCGGATAGTCCTGTTCAAACTCAAGAATATTACGAATGTCAGCACCACGCCAGCTATAGATCGATTGGTCATCGTCACCCACAACCATAATATTCTTGTGCCGAGCGGCCAGAAGCGTCGTAATTGCGTACTGCGCATGATTTGTATCTTGGTATTCGTCAACCAGCAGATAGCGAAACCGCTCCTGATACGCTTCAAGCACATTGGGATGATGCTTGAACAACAACCAGGTATACATAAGCAGGTCATCGAAATCGAATGCGTTAGCCTGATGCAAGCGCTTCTGCAATTCGTGATAGACACGTGCCGCAACCAAAGCGATAGGGTCAGATGCTCGCTGGTCAAAGGCATCGGGAAGAATCAGTTCGTTTTTTGCCGAGGAAATACGATTGCGCAACGCGTTTACCGGAAAGCGTTTCGGATCGATATCAAGCTGCGCCATGATGTCCTTTATCAGGCGTTTGCTATCGTCGTCGGCGTAGATCGTGAAATTTTTCGTGAAGCCAATTACCTCGGCATTTGCCCGCAAAATACGCACACACATGCTATGGAAGGTGGACACCCACATACCGCGTGCCGCTGGACCCACCAACGCACCAAGACGTTCGCGCATTTCGGCGGCCGCTTTATTCGTAAACGTAATCGCGAGGATTTCCCATGGAGCAACGCCCAAATCTTCGATCATATGCGCAATGCGGTACGTCAGTACCCGCGTCTTACCTGATCCAGCACCGGCAAGCACCAAAAGTGGACCCTCGGTAGTCATCACTGCTTCATGTTGTTCAGGGTTGAGAGTTTCCAGATCGAGCGCCATGGATCCCTTTCATCAATCTATTTTCGTTATACAAGCGACACCGCACAGAAAGCGAGGGCCACCGCAACCGATGTGCCCTCGCTTATGTTCTTCGCTATTAACGATACCGCAGAGTCAGACAATCAACTAACCAAACGGAAAGACTGCGATAATTCCACGCAAGCCGCCTGTATCAGCAGCGCTTAGACAATCCGCTTGCCAAATACCGCAGCAATTTCGCGCAAGTCGGCCAGAAGATCAAGGAATTGATCGGGGGTCAACTGCTGCGCGTTATCAGACTTCGCATGCGCCGGGTCGGGATGAACCTCGATCATAATCGAGTCACAACCAGCAGCAATAGCGGCGCGGGCAAGCGGCGGTACCAAGTCGCGCACACCTGCTGGATGGCTGACATCAACGCAAATAGGAAAGAGACTCTGCTTGTGAATAACTGGCACCGCTGAAATATCCAAGGTAAAGCGGGTAGCCGTCTCAAAGGTGCGCAGACCACGTTCGCACAGCACCACGTTATCGTTGCCCTTCATGGTGATGTAATCGGTAGCCGATAACCATTCGGAAATGCTGTTAGCCAAACCGCGCTTGAAAAGCACCATCTTGTGCGATGTAGCTGTAACCTCGCCAACGTTCTCGAGCAGGCTGAAATTCTGGCAGTTACGCGCCCCAATCTGGAGACCGTCAACATAAGAATGAACCATTTCGCAATGGGCTGAATCCATGACTTCAGTCAGCGTCTTCAGACCATACTTTCCGCCGTACTCATGCATAATCTGCAGGCCTTCTTCACCAAGACCCTGGAATGAATGAGGATTGGTACGTGGTTTGAAAGCACCACCGCGGATCCACGACAAGCCCGCAGAAGCAATACAGCGCGCAACCGTTTCAAACTGCTCGGGCGATTCTACTGCACACGGCCCTGCATAAAGCGTAATCTCATCAGTGCGCGTACCATAATCAGGAAGACCCTTCACCCCTTTAAGCTTTGTTTTTGCTGATGGAGCTTCTGAAGTGCTACCTGCTGGAGTGTCAGTCATCGTGCAGGCACCTCCTTCATGACCTTTAAGATAGCGGAGTAAATTTCGCGCAGATTGTCATCATAGAGTGGGCCATCGTTATAACTTCTGACCCGCTCGAATATTTCTTCTTCGCGGCGCGGATCAAACAAACCCATATGCGCACCCGGCTTGAGCTCGCGAATAGCAAGCGACTGCTCGGCGCGACGATTCAACAGATCGACCAGCTGGCGGTCGATTGCATCAATCTGCGTGCGATGATCTTCGATTTTTGCAACGTTATCTTCCTGTGCAGGCATGATTCGTCCTTTCCTCGGATGCGCCTATGATAGCAAATAGTTCATGGCGACTATGCACACCGAATTTACGATAAATATGGTTGATATGAGCCTTGATAGTACCTGCGGCCACAAACAGTTCGCTTTCCATGTCGGGAACGCTCTTATTGCGTACCATCAGCTGCAGCACCTCTTCTTCGCGCGGGGTCAAACCATGTGCTCGCGACAAATCCGATACTCGCAACGCCGTATAACCCATTGCGTCCGTTTCGTCGTCGCCAAACGCCGTTGACGTAATGCCCCACCGAGCCGACAAATTGCGCTCACTGGCAAACACCACAACGAAGATGGCAATTAACGCAAGCGTCATCACGGTGAACACAACTTCAGCGACTGAAGAGGCAGCGCGCGCCGACACGAGCGCACCAAAACCCCAACCAGCAAGTTCTACCACATAGCGGATGCCGCGTTCGATGCCATTAAGCCATACGGCACTGATGCCAAATCGGTACGTAATGTTGCTCATAATAAGCATGATGAACATGGACAGCATGGTATATCCCGCGTCATAGCACAGTGCCATAAGCTGTGGATTACCCGAGGCCCACGGAGACACCAGTAAAAAGCCCACAATAAAGAATGGAAATGCCAGCTGGTAGACCGTGTCGAAATTAAACCAGCGTGCCTGCGAAAAGACGCCGGCAACCACCAGAGCACAAACCGCCATCGCACCGACAACATTACCCGCCAGAAGCGCCTGTGCGGGAAAGGCGCCAAAACCACCGGCAAAAGTGCAAACCGACATAAGTAGAATAGGCTTCCATGGAAACACCCGCTTCGCATCTCGTTTGGGCGGTGCCGGTCGATCGGCATGTTCAAGTCGCTCCATGCTCATGCGCACCTGCACCAGCGAAAGTAGGGGTAGCGCTATAGCAAAAAAGGATAGATACGCTGGGTGTAAGCCCATAAACAGCCATTTCAAGAATTCGCCAGCGAAGATGGCAAGCGCATGATAGACCGCCACACGCATCGGGTTAATGGAGCCGTAAAATTCTGCCCACATAAGGATAAGTACCGCCAAGCCCGCACCAGCACATACCAGACCAATTGTCTTTGCGACATCAGGTAAAACATTCCCGTTCTGTGCCAGCAGCAACACCGAGCCACCCACCATAAGCAGCGCGCAGGTAAACCGCATCGGACGGTTAGCCCACAGCGGCGTAATGCGCGCAGCAGCAAACGCAAGCGCAAACGACGCTAGGCCGATAGCTCCTTCAAAAAGAAAGTAATCAAACGTTCCGACGCTTTCAAAAACGTCGTACCGAAAGAAAATAGCGAGCCACGCGCGGTATGCTGCCACACCCAAAAACACGAGCGGAACGGCAACCAGGCGTTGAATAACCTTTATTGTTCGTCGGCGCAGCGACAAAGCAGAATCGCGTCTTTCTTTCATATCCCCTCCCATCGTTATGATACCGACCGCGTTTGAAGTGGCAAGGTTATTTCAGGGTTACGAATTTAACCGCCCTTCTATCTAGAAATAGGTGCACGAAAAAGCTACGGTGAATACGCTGGTCAGGGGAGACTAGCACTACAAAACATCTGGTGTAGTTATCTGCTGGTAGATAAAAGTAGGTGAAAGGACATCTGCTTGATAGTTTGCCGTCAAATACACAGTTATCCAGTAGCTACTGGCACCGCGAGGGAAAACCCTCTGAGGTAACCAGCAGCCGGGTGCGTCAGATGCACGGCCATCCAGTAACTACGAGCAGCCAGATGAAAATCACACAGGGAGGGAATCATCATGAAAGATCTTTCGCGTCGTTCGTTTATTACTGCGGGCGCACTTGCTGCCGTGGGTAGCGCCGCCGCACTTGCCGGTTGTGCACCTAAATCAGGCAGCAAAACCGCAAATGCCGGATCGGATGGAGCTTGGGTCGGTCACGGCATCGGCAAGCACGGCGACATGGATATCGAAGTGGTTACCGAAGGTGGCTCTATTACCCGTATCAACGTGCTCAAGTCGCGCGAGACGCAAGGCATGGGCGATGTCGCTATCGATGAATTGTCGCAGCTTATCGTTGACAATCAAACGCTTAACGTGGATACCATATCCGGAGCAACGCTAACAAGCATGGCGTTTTTAACGGCTGTTAGCGATGCGCTCGATCAGTCGGGCGCGCAATCCTCCAACTGGAAAAAGCGCGATCACGCACAGCTGAAGTCGAACCAGGATATCCCCTCTCAAGCCGATGTTGTTGTCATTGGCGCTGGTGGCGCAGGCTTTGCAGCCGCTATCACCGCTGCTAATGCTGGTAAGAAAGTTGTACTGCTTGAAAAGCTTGGCGTTGTCGGTGGTGACACATCGCTTTCTGGCGGTGAAATGGCCGTACCAGGCAACTGGATTCAAGTAACTGATGGCGTTGCTGACTCCCCCGCTTTGCTGGCCGCCGACATGTTAAAGGGTGGCGATAACGTAGGCGACCCTGCTTTAGTGGATGTTATTGCACAAGGGGCACTTGATTCATCGCAATGGCTCACCTTTGAGGGCGGTGTTTCCTGGGAACATGACCTCTTGTTCTTTGGTGGACATTCCGTCAAACGCTCTATTATTCCTCGTGGACACACGGGCAGCGAAATGATCGTTAAGCTTGCTGCACGAGCCGATGAAATCGATAACCTGACCGTAATTCGCAACATGCGTGTGACCAGCCTTTCCACCGATGCCGCTGGCGCGGTAAGCGGTGTGACAGCTGAAAACCAAATTACAAAGGAAACCACAGCCATCACGGCACGGGCTGTCGTGCTTGCTTCAGGCGGATTCGGAAGCAACGTTGACATGCGCGTGAAATACAACCCTGATATGGATAGCAAAATTCTTTCGACCGATAGCGTCGGCGCCACCGGCGATGGTTTAACCATGGCGAGCGCCATCGGAGCAGATCTTATCGATATGGAATACATCCAGACATATCCCACCTGCGACCCAGAAACTGGCGCTTTGTTGTATGTGGATGACATGCGCCTAGAAAGCCGCGCGATCATGGTAAATAAGGAAGGCGTGCGCTTTGTCGAAGAACTGGGACGGCGCGATGTACTGTCCAACGCTATCAAGAACCAAACTGGTGGTATGGGCTACATGCTGTGGAACCAATCAGCAGCAGATGAAACCGGCCTGCTAGTACAACATGAAGACGAATACGAAAATCTCGAGAGCCGCGGCATTATCGTGAAGGGCGATACCCTTGAAGAAGTTGCTGGTCACTTTGGTATTGATGCTTCTGCCCTTAAAGCAACGGTTGAACACTGGAACGACATGTGCGCACAAGGTGCCGATGAAGATTTTGGCTATCGCGACAAGATGACTCCCATTGAGGGCGGCCCATATTACGTGAATTCATACAAGCCCGCTGTGCACTACACCATGGGTGGACTGCATATTAATACCGATGCACAGGTGCTTGACTCCGCGGGTAATCCTATTGCTGGTCTCTTTGCGGCCGGTGAGGTTGCCGGTCATAAGATGGGCACCAACCGCTTAGGGTCATGCTCGATGGCAGACATCTATACCTTCGGTCGCATTGCTGGCTCACAAGCTGCTGCGTATGTTGGGTAGATAACAAGGTATAGACAACGACCTTAGTGTTAGTTGCCGTTTGGCGTTAGTCACCGAATTCTGCGGCTGTTAAAAAGCCAGGTGGTGGACCCATCCTATTCGGATCGCGACCATCCCAGGCGCAAGCATTCATATCAACGCGCCCGTCAGAAAGAAACGTAACGCCCTCAGCTTCTAACAGCTTGCACTGGGCATCCGCGCCACCAAACGCGAAACCCGGCGCAAGCGACCCATCTTTGAACACCACCCGGTGACAGGGAACACCGCCTGCAACACCAGGGCTTGAATGCATCGCAAAACCGACGTAGCGCGCCTTTTTCGGCTCGCCAATTAGGCGCGCAATCTGCCCGTAGGTAGCCACTTTCCCTCCAGGGATACGACGCACCACATCAAATGCACGCGTAAAGAAATCACCGTTAGATTCCATCGCCGTCACTCATCCCTTCACTCACGCTACCGTTAGCTTACTGCTGGTTTCGGTGATTAGTTCGCCAGATTCTGAGCTCATGTTCCAGCCAGCCTTACGGCTTCACTAATGAACAATCCCAAGACCGAACTCATTTTCTGTCTAGTTCTTAGAATAACCCGATGGCTTTTGCCCCAAAGTAACCGAGCACCACAACACCAACAACAATGCGATACCAACCGAATGCCGTGAAGTCGTTGCGTTTGATATACCCCATCAAGAACTTGATCGAAATAATCGACACGATAAACGCCGTTAAGACGCCTACCACCAACACCACAATTTCTGTCTGCGTCATGGCAAGTCCACCCGCAAGAAACTTCAGCGTCTTTACCAGGCCCCACCCAAACATGATTGGAATAGCCAAAAAGAACGTGAACTCAGCGGCTGCCGTGCGTGAGCAGCCAAATAGCATGCCGCCGATAATCGTAGAACCGCTGCGGCTTGTGCCCGGAATAATAGCCAGACACTGAAAGAGGCCAATCTTAATTGCGGTTGGAATATCAATATCGTCGACCGTCTCAACGCGGAAAATACTGCCCGACGGCGACGTCGTCGGACGTGCATGGCGTCCATCGACTGCGGCGACTACCTGATCTTCTAGACGGCGGTTGCGGCGCTCCATAACAATAAAAACGATACCATAAATAATAAGGGCTGAAGCAACCACAACCGCGTTGTAGAAGTGGTCGTGCACCCAGTCGTCCAGCAAAAGCCCCACAATAGCAGCGGGGATACATCCAATAACGACCATACCCCAAAGACGCCACGTAGCCCGCCTGCCTTCAGGTGTCTTCGTGCGGGAAAACGGATTGAGCTTATGGAAGTACAAAATAATGACAGCTAGGATGGCACCGATCTGAATAACAACTAAGAAAAGAGCAAGAAACTGCTCCGACACGTTGAGCTTCAGAAACTCATCAACAAGAATCATGTGACCTGTCGATGAGATGGGCAGCCATTCGGTCACGCCCTCAACAAAACCCAAAAACAGGGACTTCAGCACTTCAATAATCATAGCTTGTTCACCTATCACACTGTATCTACCAAGCTCTACCAAGCAAAATGGTGGCTCCTACCCTATCATCCACTTGCTCTACCCAAACAACAAGTACTAAGACATTCGGGAAACTTTCAAAAGCGAAACGCATTGGCCGAGTAATATCAGCCACACTGTGCTGCCGTCTTAATCGCGCTTTGTATTGGTCCACTTTCAAAAAGTTCAAGAAACTACTTGCACATCTTAGTTTACAGCGTTAACATACAGCGCGTTATCATATGTTAACATTGTTAACATATCCAATAACCGTAGATATGTATGACGATGGCGCTGCCAACACGGCATCCACAAAGGAGTTTTTGTGATTGATATAAAGAAGAGCTCCCCCGCTCTACAACTGCACGCCGTACAAAAGAGCTACGGGGGCCACCAGGTACTGCACGGTATAGATCTCGAGGTTTCGTGCGGTCAAATACTCGGTCTTCTCGGACGCAATGGCGCCGGTAAATCGACCTTAATAGAAATACTCTGCGGACTGAGGCGGGCAGATTCCGGGTCGATATCCGTTTGTGGAATGGACCCCGCAAAAGAATCAATCGGTCATCTTATTGGCTACGCTCCGCAAGATCTGGGAATCTACCCTGACCTTACCGTCGAAGAAAACCTTACGTACTACGGACAACTCGAAGGACTTTCGCGGAAACGCTCTCTCACACGAGCATCCGAAGTGATGGAGTTGTTGGGGCTTGAAGATGAAAAGACCAAGCGGGCTCGACACCTCTCTGGCGGACAGAAAAGAAGACTGCATTCAGGCATGGCCATCATGCACGAACCCAAGGTTGTCTTCATGGACGAACCAACAGTAGGTGCCGACGTCGAGGCTCGTAGTCGCATTTTGCATGCCATACATTCCCTTGCTGAAAACGGCGCGGCAATCATCTACACCTCACACTACCTGGGCGAATTTGAGGAACTCAACGCAGATATTGCCGTTTTGAACAACGGACGCATTGTCGTGGCGGATACGCTTGATGCGGTGATTGCCACCTATGCACAAAGTTCAGTAAGCGTGCGTTTCTCAGAAGCTGTTCCTTCTATTGAAGATTGGCAGAGTAACGGAACAAAGCTGACCAAAAAAGGCAACACCAGCAACGCGGGACGTGCCATTGCAAAGCTCCTTTCAAATCCCGCTCTGAGTAACAACAATCTTGAAGACGTACAGATATCCCATGCAAGCCTGCAAAACGCTTATCTATCCATTGTCGGAGAGGAAACAGATAATGAAAACGCTTAGGAAATTCTTAGCAGTCGTTCGACTGAATATTCGTCTTCAACTTATGGATCCAACTTCAACCCTGCTTCTCACCGTTATCCCTCTTGTTTTGATACCGTTTATGGAACCCGCTTTTAAGTCTATGCTTCTGGCGGATGGTTATACAAACGTCACTGGAGCAGAACAAGCTATGCCTGGTATGGCGGTACTTTTCTCGTTCCTCTCGGTGCAAACCATTATTCAGTCTTTCTTCCGCGAATACACCTGGGGTATGTGGCCGCGCCTCGAAGTGTCCGCGACCTCTCATGGTGTCATACTGGCAGGAAAAGCCCTTGTAGCTTTTCTTATTCAGTCGGTACAGGTATTGGCAGTTCTGGCGCTGGGAGCTCTTATTTTTGGCTATCGACCCACTGGAGATACTGGCGCGCTCATTCTCGTGATTCTCTCATTTGCTGCAGTGCTTGCCGCCTTAGGTGTCACGATTGCCCTGTGGGCACCAACAGAAGATATAGCTCTGTCTCTTTCCAACATTGTGGGCATGCTTGCAGCAGGAATCGGCGGTTCGTTTTGCACCGTATCGAGCTTTCCCGAATGGGCTCAGGCAGTATCAAAATTCTCGCCAGCTTATTGGGCTCTTGACGCAGTTCATGCGGTCAGTTTGGATGGCGCTGGCGTGTCTGGTGTACTGCCTCAAATCGGTATGCTTGGCGTGTTCCTTACAATACTCGTTGCCCTTGTGGTGATACAATTCGCAATCAAGAAAGGTCTGCAGTCGCGTTAAACGAAAAGGGAAGACTATGCCTGACGAGATGCCGAGCGAATCGCCTAAAAGCAAAAGCCGCACGCTCTCGAAGGATAAGATCTTCTCGATGGCACTTGCTCTTGTAGACGAAGAGGGTCTGTCTTCCCTTTCCCTTCGAACTCTGGGAAAACGATTAGGTGTTTCTCAAACTGCCTTTTATCGGCACGTGCCTGATAAATCAGCACTGCTCGAAGGGGTTTCTGAAAAGGTCTGGGAACTCGCCCTCGAGCACTTTCTTTCAGATATTTCGCAGGAAACGCAGGTATCAAGCCGCGCTTCACAATATACACCAGCATCAGGCCACGTTTCACAAGACACACCGGCGTTGATTCACTCTTCGCAGGATGCATCGGCATCGAATCACACTTCACAAGACACATCAGCAGCGCATCAAGCCGACTGGAAAAGCTACCTTCGCATCTATGCGCGAACGCTTCATGCCACACTTCTTGAGCATCCCAACGCTATCATACTGGTGCTCACGCACCCCATTTCAACCCCCGGCCAGCTCTCTCTTATTGCTCGCGTTTTAGCAGATCTTTCAAAGACTGGCTTCACCGCACCCTTAGACATGCTCGGGATTATAACTGCTATCACAGTATACACAACAGGTTTCGCTGCTTCAGAAGCCGCGCCGCCTGCGGGTGATACCCCTGATGAAGCCACTGGTGAACTATCTCGCGCAATGGAGTCCCTCCCAGCGGATGAACTGGCCTCACTCAGCATGCTCATTGGCGATGTGATGGATGGCAAATGGGACTTCAGTGCCCAATTTGAACGCGGACTCAATGCTATTCTCAAAGGCTGGGAATAACAAAAGCTTACAGGCAATTTGATACTATTTGATAACTCATACTTTTGTGAAAGGGGCATTTCATGAGGGATCATTCAAAGCACATTCAGCTGTCGCGCGAAGACGCAGTCGCACAGATGCTCGCAGCTCTTGATGAAGTGTCCGAAGGCTTCGGCTGGCGCGGTGCGTTGGCGCAGACAGCAAGCGCTTCAGATAACCAAGTAACCAGACACACGCGCAATGTTCAGCGAAAGCTTGTCGAGCGCGTTTCGCTTGCAGAATCTGTTGACCGCGTGCTGGCATATGACGTTGTTGCGCAGAATGATATACCCAGCGCACTCACGTGTGCGATGGATTCTGTTGCCCTGCATTGGTCTGACTTTGCAGATTTGCCCGAAGGTCAGCTGCCTGATACCAGCAAGTGGGTGCGTGGCGTAAACTGGCAATTCGCAAATACGGGCGTAGCCATGCCTGAAGGGTTCGACACAGCCATCGTTATCGAACATGTGCAGGTTTCCACCGACGAGCAACATATTACTATTGACGCTGCCCCCTCAAAGCCAGGTGCTGGCACTCGTCCGGTTGGTAGTACCATGCACCGCGGCGACGTACTCGCTCAGGCGGGCTCTCTGATAACGCCAGATTTAGCAGCTCGCATTGGCACGGGCAACAATGCTAGCGTGGACGTGATTCGTCGCCCCCGTGTTGCCTTTATTCCCACTGGCAACGAATTGATAGCGCCTGGTGTTCCCTTTGACCCTCAGCACCCTGACAAATTTGCTGCCCACGGTCGTACATTCGAAACAAATAGCGTGATTGTTCGTGCAAAGTGCGAACAATGGGGTGGACAATTTATCCCCTTCGATATTGTGCTCGATCGTCGCGACGCCATTGAAGACGCCATTGCACATGCCGTAGAAGTTGCCGATATCGTCGTACTGAACGCAGGATCATCAAAAGGTAGCGATGACTGGTCGTGCGAGGTCATGGAGGAAATGGGACACATGATCTATCACCAGACAAATCACGGACCAGGGCATCATTCCAGCGCGGCGGTTATCGACGGTACGCCCATCATCGGCATTTCCGGACCGTCGGGCGGTGCATCGTTTACGTTGAACTTCTACCTGCGTCCACTTATGCGCGCCTTTATGGGATTAAGCCCTGAAGCTGAGCGCATACCAGTTGTACTTGCCGAAGAATTCCCTGCAGCCCGATCGGATCGACCAAAGAAGCATGGCAATTCCGTACGGGGTGAAGAACGACCGATGGAACACCCAGAACATGAACCCGGCAAGCCCGAATTCTTTGCTGTGAAAATGCTGCGAATTGATCATGCTGAAGATGGTACCTTGCGCGCTTGGCCAATCGCAGGTCGTCCGGGCAGCGCGGCAACCCTTGCAGCAAACGCATACTATATGCTACCAACCGGTACAGGAATTGAAGCTCCAAAACCTGGTGACATTATTTGGGTCGAGTGGCGTTAGCAACTTTAGAAAACGGAACTACTTCAAGATTTCCATCCACAAGCTCAGCCAGAAATACTTGCTTCACTGAAGCATATCCCTGCGCTGCAAGCTGTTCTATCACCCATGTCTTGTCTTTACCTGCGAGCTTCAATCCGTCAGGTGTCAAGTGTCCATCATTTGCGAGCGGCAAGAGTAGCCCCTCACGCTGCATATCACCTGAACGAATCGTCAGCTTGCCATCAGTTTCCATGACGGCTGCTTTTACATCTTTTATACTGGAAATACCATTTTCTCGCAGGCTCCTACAAAGCTGCTCTGCCGTCAGGCCGACCTTCGCACAACGCGAGATATCTACTTCTCCATCACGAACGAGAAGTTCAGGCTGGCAGGCAACAACACGCCTGAATGTTTTACTACTCCCGAAAAGAATTTTTGCTACTACAACAACAAGCGACCAGATAAGAAGGATTATCAAAAATTGGAGTACCGTGACCGATGGATTATAGATAACTCCACCTATAATGCCGCCCAAAACATAGTTTTGAACTTGGTTAAGGGGTGTATTGAGAGAGAAATCATGTTTTCCAAGGATGTTGATCTGAAGAATCATCACAAGCATCCCAAGTGCAAATTTGATAGCTGTCAGTGTATAAAAATCCATGTCAGCGCTCCCCGTTCACGTAAACATTGTGATTGATGATATGCGTCCGTTCGAGCGTATAAGAGTTATTGTCGTCTTTAAGATGAACGAGATAGTCTTCTTCGTTAAAGCGTACGATAATGCCGTCTTTTAAGTTTGTAGCATTTACTAGCACTTCATCCGCTGAAATCTGTTGATCTGTAGCAACGCCCTCGATAAATTTCACCAGTAATTGAGACCGGGACATCTGATTGCTTACCTGAAGGTACTGCTCGGCTTGAATGCCCACTAACGCTAACGAAAGAACAAGGGCGCCTATCCCAACATCTCTCCAACGGGTTCGTATTCTATTCCGAAAATAAATCGTACTAAAGACGATACCCACTAAAAGAAGCGCCAGTATTATAGCTACGCGTAAAGCTGAATCGGTAGACTGATGCGAAATGATGTAATCAAGATTATAGAAGTCCATATGTCATTCAACCTTGGGGTGTAGTTCTGCCTTTGTAGTCCAAATGGCAACCTGATAGCTCAAACTCTAACAAGCTACTTACAGGGCAGTGATTGCGGCAACTGCACCAAACAAAACACCGGGGATGTTTGCTACCACAATAGGCCAGTCCTTCTTCTTTTGAAAAAAGCCATAGCAGACCCACAAGGTGCAGTTTATTGCGGCAACCATAGGCTGTAAGAAACCGCTTTTATCTCCATTCAGATTATTTAGAATCTGAGGAAAGTAAGCTATATACATGAGCATAGCGGTACAAGTTGCTATCCATCCAATAATTTTAAATGCTTTTTGATTCATATTTTGTTTCCACTTTCAACATTAATGGGACTGACATTGCTAAGATTTACCACCATAAATTCCTGTCAACAAAATACCCACGATGGATCTGGCGGCAAAAGAATTTTGCATTTAATTAACTGTTCTGAAAACAAGTTCGCTCAACGCGTACAACAATAATCTCCTGTAACCTTCGATATATCGGCATAATCCAACACACCACCCACCACACTGGAACGTAGGTAAACACTAGCGGAATAGAAGACTTCCATCGTTGCACTCGATAACCCAACCGCATTCTAGATCCAGAAAATAAGAAATACATGGATCGCGCCACAACACACAATTAAAGCTGCCCATGTATTCTCTTTAAGCTCACGATATCCAAAACACCCATCACTATCGTGGATGAAGTCATAGCTAGACATGTTTCGCATACGTCAAATATCGTATAAAGCAAAGATGAGCAAGCGGACTTGTAGGCCTCCATTGAAAATGGCTTATCATCTGCTATTGCCAAAGTAAGATGAACCGGCACACAAAAAAAGGAGTGTATCGATGCTGGTGATTTCAACGAAGTCAAAGAGGTGACCATCCCTGGCATGAATAACGGAACAGGCGAAATGAGTGCCAGGATGTACATGGATAAACAGGGGAAGATCATCCCAACCGTCATACACGAAGGCGGCTCGATAGGCCTACATAAACATGAGACGAGCGACGACATCAACTACGTCTTGTCAGGAACCGGTAAAGCAATACGCGACGGACAAGAGGAGCTGTTGCATGCTGGCGCCTGCCATATTTGTAAAAAGGGTTCGGAGCACAGCACCATCAACACCGGTGACAACGATTTGACAATGCTTACCGTAATCGTGAAGAGGTAATCGTACATAAATAAAGCAACGTCCACTGTTCGTGGGACGTGAAACCGCAAAGGTTGCCCAGAGGTTGCCAAGCAAACCTGACCCGTTGGTCTGGTTCAGGTGCTTGAAAACGCCGATATCAGCTATTCCCACTCGATCGTGGCAGGAGGCTTACTTGTGATGTCATATGCCACACGGTTGATACCAGGAACCTCAGCCACAATTCGACTGCTGATGCGCGTGAGTACCTCGTAAGGAAGCTTCGCCCAATCGGCAGTCATCGCATCGCTTGATTCCACAGCCCGCAGAATAATCGGCCGCGCATAGGTGCGCTCGTCCCCCATCACACCCACGCTCTTAATATCAGGTAAAACAGCAAAATACTGCCATGCCGCATGTTCGCTATTACGCTCGCCAGTCTGTTCGATTAGCCATTCATTGTACGCATCAAGCTCTTCGCGCACGATAGCGTCGGCGTCCTTCAAAAGCACCAGCTTTTCGGCATCGACAGCACCGATAATACGAATAGCTAAACCCGGACCAGGGAATGGCTGGCGATGCACAATATGATCAGGCAGCCCAAGCGCTTCACCAAGTGCGCGTACTTCGTCTTTGAAGAAATGATCAAGTGGCTCGATCAAATCGAAACGTACTCCTTCAGGAAAAGGAATCAGATTGTGATGACTTTTGATGGTTGATGCTTTGCCACCAGTCTTGCGCGCGCCACTTTCAATAATGTCAGGATAGATCGTACCTTGCGCCAGATACTTAATGCCACCAGTCTCCTGAGCTACGGCAAAGAACTCTTTCCAGAACTGTGTGCCAATAATACGACGTTTTTGTTCAGGATCAACCACACCAGCCAACAGCTTTGCGTAGCGCTCTTCGGCGTGCACGTGCACGAAGTCTATATCGAATTGCTTGGTGAATACTTCTTCAACCTGCTCTGGTTCGCCCTTACGCAGCAATCCATGGTTTACAAACACGCAGGTCAACTGTTTGCCGACAGCTTTTGCGCAGAGCGCGGCCACTACACTTGAATCAACGCCACCTGAAAGTGCCAAAATCATGCGATCGCTACCAACCTGCGCGCGAATTGCATCAATCATGCCCTGCGCGATGCCATCCATAGTCCAATTCGGCTCAAGTTCGCAGATATCGAAGAGGAAATTACTCAGCATATCCTGGCCATACGGGGTGTGACGCACTTCAGGATGAAATTGCGTGGAGTACAGATCTCGTTCGATGCACTCCATGGCAGCAACAGGACATACATCGGTCTGCGCCGTTACGACAAACCCCTCAGGGACGTCGGTTACGGCGTCGCGATGACTCATCCACACGGTTTGTCGTTGTGGAGTGTCGCCCAACAGAAGGCTCATGCCATTGCGTGTAAGCGTGGCAGCGCCGTATTCACCCTTTTCGGTATGACCAACCGTTCCGCCAAGAGTGGTAGCCATGATCTGTTGCCCATAGCAAAAACCGAGTACCGGAACGCCCAGCTCGAGCACTGCTGGATCAATCGCAGGAGCATCTTCGGCATATACACTCGCTGGTCCACCGGACAGGATAATAGCTGATGGTTTCATTTCAGCTAGTTCAGCAGCAGAAATATCGCAGGGCACAATTTCTGAGTACACGTGAAGGTCACGCACGCGGCGAGCAATCAATTGCCCGTATTGAGCCCCGAAATCCAAGACGATTACTTTTTGGTCAGGAACCGCTGCTGTGCTCACGGGCGCACTCCTTCTATAAATGGACCCTACATTATCGTGTTTCTTGTAGCTACAATGGCCGCGTAAAGCGACACGTCTATCTTACCCAAAGCAGCGCGCCCCCGATGGCTTATGCGCGGAAATCCATGATGCTCAGCCTGTATAGCGTGCGAGAATACCGCTGGCTTGGATGTTGCGGTCCAACAACAGCTAGAATGTCGCAACTCTTATTCAGCAGATAGAATAATACGGTTCGTAGATATCTCAACCCAACAGCCAGAATACTTCAACTTGTAGACACCGCGACTCATTAGCCCCCTAAGCAGTGCTACCGCATACGGTAAACTTGCACGATCCAGAAGACAACTACAAGTACCAGCGCAGCTATGAATAGAGGAAATAGAAACCAGGGCTGTGGGGTTCCATTCACTTGAACTGCGGACACTGCAGAAAGACCCACAGCAATAACAACCTTGATCGAAGCAAGCATACTGCCAAAAGCATGATAGATACCTGCTCGATTTCTATCGGTTATCTGTATGCCGCCTGTGCTCCACCATTTTGGATGGCGCTCGACGATATCTATCCCCGCGCAAAGCACAAGCATAAGCATCGGAACAACCAAAATCCGAGACTTACTGCCCCATTCGTCAATCTGCCCGTCAAATCCGTAGTGCACCGGGATGACATCTGGCATGTTCGACCACACCAGCGCAAGATGAATAAAGGTTCCGATTACCAGTAGAATGCAAAGGACTTCTATGGCTTTCCCGAAAGTACCCTTCATCGCCTTCACCTTGATTGCTTCGTCTTAATCTTCGTCCATCAAGTATCGTAGTAGGTGCATGAGTAATTAACTGTGCGCTCCCATTATACCTAATCCATTAGGTATTATTTGATTTCTCGTGACCAAATCTCGTGTCATCTCAATGCAATACTATGAGTCTCATTGGCACGATCATACAAGCGTGAGGCACGAAAATTAATCCCCCCCCACCCCCGCAAGCCATAGTGCGATGGACCCTTTATATAAAAGATCTCTGTATCTCATAGCATTCATCTAAGTTTTCCGGCTCGAAATAACAGCTACGTCCTTATTTATGTCATTTCACACACTATTACGTCCTTATTTATGTAATATCGCACTATAATAAGGACGTAATTGATTCACTAGTTACCGGTGAAAGGAGTCGATATGGATAGATTCCTTATGAAAAAACTCGTTAAATGGAAAGACAGTCCTAGGCGTAAGCCGCTCATTCTCAACGGCGCTAGACAAGTTGGCAAGACCTGGCTACTGAAAGAGTTTGGGAAACTTCACTTCGATAAAGTTGCCTATGTAAGTTTGGACAACAACACAATAGCTCGATCCTTCTTTGAACGAGATTTCGACACAGGGCGCATGATTAGCGATTTGTCGCTGTACACAAGCACTAACATCACCCCCAAAAACACTCTTATTATTATCGACGAGATACAGGCGTGCCCGAAAGCCATCACGTCCCTCAAATACTTCTGCGAGGATGCGCCTGAGTATGCTGTCGCAGCAGCCGGTTCTTTACTTGGGCTTTCTGCTCATGAGGGATCAGGCTACCCCGTAGGCAAAGTCGATGTTTTAAATCTCTTTCCTCTGAACTTTCGAGAGTTCCTCGATGCCACCGGAAATACCATACTCAGGAAGCTGTCCGATTCAGAAAATATTGACAGCATGACATCGTTCGCACCCAAAGCGACAGCACTTTTGCGTCAATACTACGTCATCGGTGGCATGCCTGCAGCAGTAGACGCATTCGTACAGGGCGCTGAGCTCGCAGAAGTTCGCAGAATTCAAACCGACATATTGGAGGGTTATCAGCGCGACTTTGCAAAGCATGCACCTTACAGGATACTGCCACGCATGATGGAAGCTTGGGAATCGATCCCCTCTCATTTAGCGCAGGAAAACCGCAAGTTTGTGTTCGGGCGCATCCGCAAGGGCGCACGTGCTAAAGATTACGAGGAAGCGCTTACCTGGCTCTCCCAAGCGGGGCTCATCATGAAGGTACCGCGCGTGACCAAACCAGGGCTTCCGCTCTCCTCTTACAACGACCATAAGTCCTTCAAGATCTTTCTTCTTGATGTTGGCCTTCTAGCCGCCATGTCCAAACTCGACCCTGCAACTATCGTAAATGGCAACGCAGTCTTCACGGAGTTTAAGGGTGCACTCATCGAGCAATACGTCTGCCAACAGCTAGCATCCGACTGTGGCGAACAGCCTTTCTACTGGTCGGCGGAGAATTCCATCGGCGAAGTTGATTTCCTTGTGCAGGATTCTGAGCACGTGGTAGCTATCGAGGTTAAGGCTGAGGAAAACCTGAAATCCAAGAGTCTTCATGCCTTCAAAAGCAGGAACCCAGAAACATTAGCTGTCCGCTTCAGCTTGGCACCCTTCCGAGAGCAGGAATGGATGCGCAACGTACCTCTATATGCGATGGCAAATAAATGGCTCTGGAATGCCTCCTCCACTGGCACAGACCCATACCGCTAGACAATGTATATTCACGTTGACATTACTATCGTATCAGCTTAATATAACAATCGTTATATTAAGAATGGTAAGGAAGTCAACTATGCCACGCGAGACTCATTATGCGGACGATGTTGTGCTCGATGCAGCACTTGCTGTCGTGCGCCAAAAAGGTTACGAAGCATTATCTGCACGTGCTATTGCCGAACAAGCAGGCTGTTCTGTTCAGCCCATATACCATCGCTTCGGCGGCATGGATGGCTTAACGAAAGCACTGTACGAACACGCACGTACATGGATTCAGAACTACAACCGCATGCGCGCTCACACCTGTTCGAATAAATTTGCCTCCAATGGGGCAGCTCACATCACACTGGCAAAAGAAGAACCCGAGCTCTTCCGCTTTTTATACGTGTCACCCCATCTTGCCGCGACATCAATGACAGAGTTGTTTAAAAGCGTGTCACAACCTGGTGTAATAGAAGAAATCGAACAATTGAAAAACCTAGACCAGGAAGAAGCTTCCAGACTTTACGAGCGGATGATCGTATTTACGCATGGGCTTGCCTGCATGGCGCTTGCGGGCTCTTTGTTTGCGGATGAAGAAATTAACTGCCTTGTTAATGATGCTTTTCGCGCTTTCTATCGAGATATCACTCATGCCAAATGTGAGTCTGCTGATGCCGCCAACAAAGAAAGCCACTAGTATGTCTTCGCTATCGATACGACAGAGCGCAACAAGTTGGAAGACTGCCACCCGAAAGCATGCCGATGTATCCATATTAAAGCGTCAGTCCACTGCAAAATGTCAGACCACATCACCGTGTCAGCCTGAACTAAAGCGCGAGCCTATACCACCGTGCCAGCCAACACCAGAACACAGGCCTATGTCAAAGTGTCAACCCGTACCAACAGACAGACATGTATCAAAGCACCAATCTGCATTAAAACGCTCGGTCACATCAAGGCGTCAGAGCATACGGCTTGGTCTAGTTTTCACTTCGTTTTTGCTCTTCCCCGCTACGATCTTTTATTTTTCTCCCTACCTGTCCGTTCTTGGACCTTTCCAAGGAATTCTCCCTGGAAGCCTCGTCGCATTTGGCACGCTGTTTCTGCTTTCATTCTTTTTGCGTCGCGGCTTTTGCGGATGGCTTTGCCCAACAGGAGGTCTCCAAGAAATGGTGGCCACGATACAGCCAAAACTTAGCAAACTGGGGTGGCGCTGCGCGATTAAATTCGTAATATGGGTGCCATGGATATGCGCTATAGCCGCTGGTGCTGTGGTTGCAGGAGGAATCCATACTGTCGACTTAGCATTTAAAACCGAGCACGGCCTTTCAGTAGCAAGCATTCACGATCTGCTTATTTACCTGGGAATTGTTGCTCTGTTCTTCGTAATAGACCTCATCGTGGGACGCCGCGGTGCATGTCACTACATCTGCTGGATTGCGCCATTCATGATTATTGGTGAAACAATCGGACGCCTGTTGCACCTTCCGCAACTTCACGTACACGGTGTTTCTAACACCTGCGTACATTGTGGAGCGTGCGAGCGGGCATGCCCCATGAGCCTACCGGTCTCTACGTTAGCTGCTGGTGAAGCAGCTATTGACAGCACGGAATGCATCCAGTGTGCCGCATGCTGTGACGCCTGTCGACACAATGCACTTGCGATAGGGTTTGGGCCTATTCGCAAAAAAGACTTCATTATGCGATAATTCGCACGCAATACACCTTCATTACAAGTACACCCTTATTACAGCACGTGCGCTCGATAAAGCCTGATGACCGCATCCGTTCGTTGAATTGATTGCATCAGATCGTTAAAATCACTCTCATCATCACGATAGAAACGGTCTACTGCCGAAATATTCACCAACTATGACGAGCAAACCATTCAACCGTCAGCTGACGTTGTTTATCCGTAAATGCATGTTCAAACACTTCATCGTGAAGCCAGCGAAGTGTTTTCTTGGAAAGATATCGTTTCATTTCGGCTTCTCCTTGATGCATAACCCCGCTAATTAAACAAGGACTCTTGTCGTTCGCATCCAAGGCGCCCAGCTCTTTCAGAACAGGACTACCAAACCTCACCTCTTGACAGCGAAAAAATGGATCCTTGCCTTCAATAGCCTCGACGATGTCCCAAAACGAAATGGCTTCAGGAGTGCGCGCAAGACGATAGCCTCCTTTAACACCGGGCGAAGAAAGAACAATATGTGCCTTCGCAAGCCGAGTAAAAGTCTTGGACAAATAGCTTGCAGAAATCCCCTGGAATTCAGCCAAATCACGAATACCTATACTTTTGTTTTCTTCTACATCAACCATATACATAAGGCAATGAAGCGCATGTTCAATGCTTATAGAAAATTTCATGCTTCTACCAATCTAGTAATTATAGATAAAATTTATCGACGATATATTTTTGGCATTGAACAAAGACAGGCGTCTATCTACACTCATTCCAAGTTTGACAGATCGTCGATAACTTTTGTCCATTATAGGAGGTTCGAACATGCTTCCAGAAACGCTTTATAAATGTCTAGAAAATGACTGTATTGTGGCTATCGCCACTGCTGATGTAGACGGACACCCGCACCTTGTAAACACTTGGAATAAATACGTCATGGTCACAAAAGATGATGAATTGCTCATCCCCTGCGCTGGCTACCGCAAAACCGAAAGCAACATAAAGAGCAATCCCTATGTTGAAATCACTATCGGCAGTCCTGAAGTTAAAGGCAAAAAGTACTTAGGAACAGGCTTTCTTCTTACTGGCACAGCGGAATTTCAGTCGGAGGGCCCTCTTTTTGAGCGCATGCATAGTGTTCGTAAGTTCTGTAATCGCGTTATGGTATTTACCCCTGAAACCTGTAAGCAAATGGTGTAAGCAACATACAATCGATATCCGGTTTATCTTTCGATTTTTACTTACGGTACCACTGCTAACATTGCAGTATTTGACTACCTGCGCGAGAGATTTTCGCGAGCTATCTCATCATTTGGCCCTACATTACCTTGCTGTTTCATACGCCGCTCCACATAGGAGTAGAGTGCACTGATGGCAAAACAGATAGCGCCACCGATAATAAACGAGGCCACCCGAGCAAACGGCTCAAGCACCGCTGCATCTACCAGCACAAGCTTCAGAACACAGATGATGGCGAGGGTAAGACCATATAAACGCAATGGTTTGAGCCGTGCTTTGAAACCAACAGCGATACAGATAAGCGCTGTTGCCATCACAACAATGCTTTCAACAAAGGCAACATCAAGCAAAATAGTAAAGCACCGCACAAGTGCCCAGCCAAGCAGCGAAAGTGTTATCCCCTCTGACACTTGCAAAACCGCTGCAGGCCGAGGAGTATCGGGATAGAAATCCCAAAGGCGCAATCCAACTAACACCAGCAAAACAAGTAGTGCTGGTGTATAGGCCATCAGTGGATTTTCACCGTAAAGAAGGCTACTTCCGTTCTCCCTAAGAACCCAGAAGGCTATGAGCATAGAAACAACGAGTTCATTAACCGCTGCCCCTATCCAGAACGTATCGGATACCATCTTGCGATCATGCGCCTGAAGAATGTACATACCCACCAGTAGCACCGCAAGAACACTCGCAACAACAACTTGCGTATATCTAAAGGCAGTTGCAGCTACAATAACCTGCGTTGAAATCTCAGCTACAACCAAGCAGATAAGGATACGTGGACGAATTCCTGACACCTGTAATACGCTCGGTACAGCAGCTTTCTTACAGCGACCGCACCATGAAAGAAACGCTATTGCCACAAGCAGCATGACATAGACAAATGCAGCAATCAAACCCGCGTGTTCCACCAGTTCGTCATAGCCAAAAGCAATCATTAGTAAAGCGTCGAGACTCCAAAGGATATCGCCAGTCAGTGCGAATGCGGTATCGCGTTTCGCATATGCGAGGATGTAAAAGAACGTAGCAACAAGAACAATATAGGAAAGATTAGGAATCGCCAGAAGCGACAGATGTGGAAAGGCATACCGCAGTACTAGCAGAAACGCCGCCATAGAACCCAACAGGCAAAGGGACAATCGGCTGGTTGCTCTATCTACGACACCTTTGGAGGTCAGCCATAGGACTAGGGCAATTCCAACCGCAAGACAAATAAGACCCGCAACCGTTGCCTGTACTTCGGCAGTCATCACCAATCGATCTGCTACCGCACCATAAAAGCCCGCATTACCTACAAAACCACTTGCTTGAAGAGACAGCTGTCGCACAACAGCCCACACATCAACAAGAAGTACCCCAAGCCAAACCAGCTTACCAATAATGTATGACACCGTCGCAATGGCATGCCGCGCTTCCCCCTTTTGAGGGAGCGCCTGCACAAACAAAAGCAACAGGACACTCGCACCAATACATTGCAGGAAAAAGACCAGCACGACTGGAGTGGTAAGCGGAGGACCACCAAAACCGATAAATCCCATCCTGAAGTAGTCATACATAAAAAGACTGGCGATCAAAATAAGCACGAGTGAGGTTAGCAGCCCAGACCGATACGTCTTCCTCATGCAGAAGATGTCTCCAACCACTACCAGAATACATGCCAGCATCTGATAGGTAACAACAAGCGGTAAACGTGTCTCGTTAAAACCGATAGCGTAAGCAAAGCAGACAGAAACGACCATACCCACATGGACTATCACCGACAATACAATGGAGTCGAGACGCCGTATCAATGCCATACAAGCTGCCATCCAGGCAAGCAATAGTCCAAAGGCGGGTATTTCACCCAGGTAATGGAAATATACGTGAGTTATGAGCGCAGAAATGAACACAGCGCCCATGCCGCCACCCAAAAGGGATATTGAGAAGGTGTTTTGGCGCCGACGCGTTGTCAAGAGTCCTGCGAGAACTAAAACAAGACTGATCAGCCACATAGCTGCACAACGAACGATGTTTTCAAGGATGGGAATCACCAGAATACCTAGGAAGATAAGCCCAAGGAAAACAAGGATAACCGCAGCAAGCCCAATAACATTACGACCGAATGTACCCTCAAGCGAGTTGTCTGTCTGTGCAGAGATTCTTTCTGTAGATGTGGCTACACCAGCAGACGCCGAAAGAGCTGCGGGAGAATTAGCAGATGAAGATACGGGTGTAGCAAAAGTTTCAGATGTAGAAGCCACAGCGGGCGCCGACAGAGGCGCACCGACAGGTGGTACGGGCGCACCAGCAGGCACCAATACGGAAGTAACAGGCGTGCGTATATCAGTGGGCATTGTGGTAGAGCTGGCTGATGTCGCTGCAGAGGCAACCGATGCCGACGCACTCACGCCAACAGAAACAGGCGGTCGTCCGTAGTCAGCTTCGCCACCTAACGGCACGTTTGATGCAGGAGGTGAAGTATGTCCGACAGATAAACTAGCAGATTCAAGATTGCACAAACGCTCCTTGAGATTAGTAATTTCGCGTTTGCATTTCCGCATTTCAGCAACAACATAGACAACAAGTACACAAGCAGCAAGTCCAATAAAGCACGTTATCAGAAATTGTAGGATGCTTGTTATGTTGTAAATCACACAGTGCCCCTTTTACTGCTTCTCTTCTACTGTATGCATGCGCGCTTGCTATTCCATCGAAGTGGAACAACATGCCAAGATGTACTTTTTTCTCCTATATGTACTCCTACTAATGAGCCACTAGCGAACCTCTTATTACTGTCTTTATCTTCTCAAGCAAAAATAATAGCTGAAGAGTTTTCTTTACCCAATAGGATATTAGAGAACTGGTGCTTACAAATATACCCAACCCCCACCTAGATTCTGCTCGTAGGTCTATTGTGACCTTCTGTGTATAATCGTGTTCAATACTATTTGCTCATCAAGTCCGCTTTATTTACCTTGCGAAGGACTGTATAAGCAAAAGCCCTCCAAATCACTTGATACCTAAGGAAGGTTTCATGTTCGATAAAAGACTGTTTGAACTCGCGCCCGAAGCACGCATACCGGTATTTATCTCCGTTGTGCTTAAAGTAGTCGCGCTCTTTGCAAATATCATCATGATGATTGCTTTAGGTCGAGCCATCGAAGGAATCTTTCAGGGAACATCAACCTTACTCGATAGCGGAACTCTGGCGCTCGTGGCTGTCGCCCTCATCGTTCGGGCGGTCGCTGGATATGGCACACAGCGCGCCGGTGATATAGCAGCAGTTGCCGCCAAGAAATCCATTCGAACAAAGATTTACAACAAGCTCGTTTCTCTTGGTCCTGCCTACCAAGAGACCGTGTCAACTTCTGAAGCAGTACAATTAGCTGTTGAAGGGTCCGAACAGCTCGAAGTGTATTTTGGTGGCTATGTGCCTCAACTTTTCTTTTCCCTCATTGCACCTGTTATTTTATTTATCTGTCTGTTGCCCATTGCAGCAGGTCCAGCGTGTATGTTGCTTGCCTGCGTAGTGTTTATTCCTGCGCTCATTATTATCGTGCGCCGCAAAGCTACCGCGGTGGCTGAAGATTATTGGGATACTTACGCCGATCTTGGAAGCATGTTTTTAGAAGACCTCCAAGGCATGACGACCCTTAAGATCTTTCAAGCTGACAAGATGCGCCATCAGCAGATGAACAACACCGCAGAAGGATTCCGCAAGGCAACCATGCGTATGTTGGGTGTACAGCTCACCTCAATTGGCGCTATGGACGTAGTGGCATATGGCGGTGCAGCAGCCGGTATTGTGGTGGCCCTCGTACTCCTTTTTCAGGGTTCGCTTTCGTTTGCTGCTGCTTTTGCTGTTGTATTTCTTTCTCAAGAGTTCTTCTTACCCATGCGGGCACTCGGATCGCTCTTCCACGCAGCTATGAGCGGCATGGCCAGTTCGGTACGTATATTCGAACTTCTCGATACGAAGGAAACACCGCGCAAAGACGCAAAACTTACAGCGCAGCAATGCGAACTTTCATGCCGTACGGTGGGCTATACCTATCCCGGCAGCTCGGCGACACCAACGCTTCACTCGATTAACCTCGACTTCCCTGCTAACAGCTTTACCGGTATCGTCGGGAAAAGTGGTGCCGGTAAGTCCACACTCGCCGCTGTGCTTTCCGGTCACGCTGACGCATACACGGGCACGGTAGCTATAAACGGCGTGGAATTGCGCGACCTCTCTGCAAGCACACTCGCTACTCTAGTAACCGTTGTGCCGTCCGATAGCATGTTATTCGCTGGTAGCATACGGGAAAACTTGCAGATGGCTGCACCGTGCGCAACGGATGCGGCTATGGAAGGTGCCCTTGGACGCTGCGGAATACTTAACTTCGTGCGCACGGCGGGTGGCCTCGACCTAGTACTTTCTGAAGGCGGCTCGAACCTTTCAGGTGGTCAGCGCCAACGCATCGCGCTTGCGCGCGCCCTTCTCCATGACACGCCGATCTACGTGTTTGATGAAGCAACTTCAAGTATCGACGCTGAAAGTGAAAAGGCAATCTCTGAAGTCATCCGCAGCATGAAAGGCGATCGGACCGTCATCGTTATTGCGCATCGCCTATCGCTTGTTAAAGAAGCCGATAACATTGTGGTCCTTGATGGCGGCACTGTCGCCGAAGAGGGTTCACATGCAGAACTTGTACAAACCAGTGGTCTGTTTGCGCAATTATGGGAAAGCCAACGCCATCTGGAAGAACGTGCAGCCGCAGCTGAAATGGCGGCAAATAGTAATGTGATAGCTGCAAGCAGAACCGTTGCAGCATCTACAGACAGGGTCTCCTCGACGGCCGTACACAAGACACCAGCGCAACCCGAATCACCTGAAAGCAGCACAAGCACATCAGCTCGTTCGGCAGCTAGCTCGACACATCAACCAACCCAAGCAGCACATCAACCCGATCGGGCTACCTCAATAAACCAAGCAGCAACCCCGAAGCGTTCGAACTTCGCAATTATGCGGCGCCTTATCAAGCTGGTACGTCCACTTGCTCCCCGCATGGCCCTTGCCATCACGTTGGGTACTATAGGATTCCTTGCCGCCATATTCCTAATGGCGTTCGCGTCGTACGGTATCGTCGAAGGAACACTCGGTACTGGGGCTTCCCTTTCGCTGTTGTGCGTCGCAGCCGTTGCCTGCGGCATCCTCCGCGGACCACTGCGCTACGGTGAACAACTATGTAACCACGACATCGCTTTTCGCATACTCGCGTATATTCGCGATGTGCTTTACGGCGCGCTGCGGCGTCTCGCACCAGCGAAGCTTGAAGGTCGCGCTAAGGGCGATCTTGTGTCAGTAGCCACTGGCGACATCGAATTGCTTGAAGTGTTTTATGCACACACCATCTCGCCGATAGCGATCGCCTGTATTGTCAGCGTTATTATGCTTGTCTTTTTTGGCGCCACCGTTCCTGAAGTGGTGCCGCTTGCGCTCGCGAGCTATCTCCTTGTTGGTGTGGTACTGCCCATTTTCGCTTCTCATATCTCTGGAAAAGCAGGTGAACACCTGCGCGAAGGACAAGGCCGTCTTGAATCGTTTACGCTCGAAAGCTTGCGTGGTATGCGAGAGCTTTTGCAGTTTGGACATACCCAAGAGCGTGGAAATACTCTTACTCAGATTACCAATGAACTCTGTAAAGTAGAACTTTCTCTCAAAGCACGCTCGGCTGCCATGGAAGCGGCGACACAAGCAATTGTTGGATCACTTGCTATTGGCATGGTGCAGTTTGCCTTCGCGCTGGCAGCATCCGGGACAACAGAACTGGGAGCTGCTTTTGTGGTTGGCTTCACGTTTATGTCCTCGTTTGGACCGGTGCTTGCCCTGATGCGTCTTGGCACCACACTGCAGCAAACTTTTGCTTCAGGTGGACGTGTTCTCGATATACTCGATGAAACACCCGAAACGCTCGAAATAGAAGACGGCTCCAATATAGAATTCTCTGGCGCTGAATTCGATGATGTCTCATTCTCATATGCTGGCGCACACAAACAGGTTCTTGAACAGGTAAGATTCGCTATACCACAGGGAGAAGCAGTAGCTCTTGTGGGAGAAAATGGCTGCGGCAAGTCAACAACACTGAAATTGCTCATGCGTTTCTGGGATACGTGCAGTGGTGCTGTGCGTATTTCTGGACATGATGTGCGCGAAGTACATACTGCAAGTTTGCGTTCAAACGAAGGGTACCTCACCCAAGATACCCACCTGTTTGCTGGCACCATCGGCGAGAACATTCGTCTGGCAAAGCCTGATGCAACTGACGATCAGCTGCGGGCAGCTTGCGCCAAGGCAAGCGTGCTCACGCTTATAGATAGCTTGCCATCTGGGTTCGACACACCAGCTGGTGAACTAGGTGGACGACTTTCTGGTGGTGAACGTCAGCGCATAGGTCTTGCCCGTATCTTCCTTCAAGATGCACCATTTTTGTTACTTGACGAGCCAACATCAAATATCGATGCGCTCAATGAAGCAGCGATTGTCGAAGCACTCGAAGGCGAAAAAGCACGGAAGACCATTGTGCTTGTCAGCCATCGCGCGTCCACCCGTGCTCTTGCCGACACTGAAATCTCACTCGATCGACCTACAAACACAAGCGGCGCCTAGCTCACATACTTTTCGAGGGTGTTAATTGCATATCTTCCCGGGATTAAGAATTCCCGCTGGGTCAAAGACACGTTTGATGCCTGCCATTAATTCTATTGCGGTATCACCCATTGCTTCGAGCAAGTATTCTTTTTTTGCCGTAACCAATACCGTGCTCACCAGATATCTGACCATTGAATTCGGCACACTTGGCATAGCAGGCACGCATCACGCGTCCGGAACGCTCAATGAATTCCTTATGCTTCATGTCGTTGGTGCAACAGTAAATATGCAGGTTGCCGTCGCCAGCATGTCCAAACGAACGCATACGCACGCCATTTTCAGCTCCAACGTCATGGGCGTACCGCAAAAATGCCGGTATCCTATCGACCGGGACAACGACATCCATTTCATCGACAAGTTCAGATTTCGATTCAATCACTGTAAGGAATGAATCGCGCGCATCCCAAACTGCTTGCTTTTCAGCAGGTTGGCTCAAAACAAGTGTGTCGTAGGCTCCTAATTCGTCGCCGATCTCAGCCAAAATTTCAGCCCGCTGAAATATTTCGTCTTCATCTCCCTCGTCGAGAGTCACCAGAATGTAAGCCCCTACTTCACGCCCGTTGACTTCGGTTGGAAAGATGTTGTTGCCCGTTGACGCAGCAGATGAATCCACAATGTCCCGTTCCATAAACTCGATGGACTGTGGCCCAAGTCCGACTAACTTGATACGAGGCACAGCATCGATAGCAGCTTCGATGCTCTCAAACGGCAGGATGAAACTCGTATTTTCCCGCGGATTAGGAACAAGGCGCAAGGTAAGCTCCGTAATAATAGCTAAGGTGCCTTCCGACCCAATAATCAGATGCATCAGGCTATAACCCGACGAAGCTTTAGTAACGGGACGGCCGAGCTTCATCACCTCGCCAGTCGGCAGCACCACTGTCATGTCGAGTACATAGTCCCTTGTGGTTCCATATTTAACCGCCCGCATGCCACCAGCATTCGTGCTTACATTGCCACCGATTGAACCAGTCTTTTCACCCGGATCAGGAGGATAAAGCAGACCTTTGTCCAGGGCATCGGCTGCCAGGTCGCAAAGGCGCACGCCGGGCTGTACGCGAACAAGCAGATTATTCATGTCGTAGCCAAGAATATGATCCATGCGCATAGTGCATAAGACGATGCCGCCAAACAGAGGGGTACTACCCCCTACTAAACCGGTACCCGCTCCGCGCACCGTCACGGGAATAGTATGTTTGTTGCACACCTGCATAATGGCGGCAACCTCTTCGGTATTTGCTGGCAAGCAAACCGCTTCCGGCATATGGCTTCCGTAGATGGGCATTTCATCATGCGCATAATCATCAGCTATATCTTCGCCCGTTAGGCAGTTTTCTTCCCCAACAATAGCCGCAATCTGCTCGATCAGTTCTGCTGTGAGTTTACTGTATCCGTCCATGATCGCCTTTCGGTCGATATGCCCTCAGCTGATAAGGTGCGAAGCCCCTCGTTTCACTGACGCTTTTGCATCTTTATCCCCTAGCTTATGCGCCTTATGCCTATGCTAAGCCTACGCCGATGTCTATGCCAAACCTAAGCCTAAACACCTACACCTATGTCTCTGCTGGCTCCCTTATGTTTGCCCCGATACTTTCACTCTCACACTTTTCTACTTATCCCTATGATAGCGAAAGCGCACGTGAATAATCTGGATAACTACTTGTTTTATCAGCAGTGCGTTGTCCTAATGTGCGCCGTTTCATCAATGCCTTTATCCGCTGTATTTAGTATCAGTTCATTGCCAGAAATAAGTCGAGCTGATATCGCATCGGAATAAGCGTTACCTTTCAATGCGTACAGAAATTCGTATGGCGTCCCGTAAAACGCTCGTATTGAACAACAACACGTAAAGCGCACCCGAGAAAGGGAGAAACTATGATGCTGGAAGAAACCTTCACGATGAATAACGGGGTCGCTATCCCCAAGCTGGCCTTGGGCACCTGGCTGATTGACGACGATGTCGTTACTGATGCGGTAAAGGCTGCAGTCGAGATAGGATATCGCCACATCGATACGGCACAGGCGTACGACAACGAACGCGGTGTCGGCGAGGCTGTTCGTTCTTGCGGTGTAGCGCGCGATGAGCTGTTCGTAACTTCTAAAGTTGCTGCTGAACACAAGACCTACGATTCAGCTGCAGCTTCTATTGACAGCACGCTTACCACAATGGGGCTCGATTATCTGGACATGATGATTATCCATTCCCCGCAGCCGTGGACTGAAGTCAACCAGTCGGATAATCGCTATGAAAAGGGCAACGTCGAAGCATACCGGGCGTTGGAAGATGCGCTTTCTGCCGGTAAGCTGCGCGCTATTGGTATTTCCAACTTCCTTGAAGACGACCTACGTAACATCTTGGATAACTGCCGTGTAGTGCCCGCGGTTGATCAGGTGCTTGCTCATATCGGCAATACACCCCTTGAACTGGCGGACTTTTGCAAGCGCAACAATATCCTGGTAGAAGCCTACTCCCCCATCGCTCACGGCGAAGCAGGCAAGATCACCGCAATAGTCGATATGGCTAAAAAGTACAGCGTGTCGGTTGCGCAGTTGTGCATTCGCTATGTGCTGCAATTAGGCATGGTTGCGCTTCCTAAAACAGCAAATCCAGATCACATGAAATCAAATGCTGCAGTCGATTTTGAGATTGCGGCCGATGACATGGAAGCCCTCAAGAACGTTGAGCGTATTTCAGACTATGGCGATAGTTCATTCTTCCCCGTGTACGGTGGCAAACTCTAGGAATATCGAGAAACTCGTAAGAACAAATCCTGAAGCCCTGTTCACTACGTTCGTGAACAGGTGCCATCACTTATAGGTTTGTAATGCACCGATACGTGCCTTGTTCCATCCCCGTGAACAAGGCACGGCCCTAACATTCCTGAAGAAACCTGAAGAATATTTAGTGCGCGCTTGAGTGCTCTTTCACATGGGATAATAGCTCCATGACATCTACCACGCAGTCTGGACATATACACATCCTCTTTGCAGATGACGATGCTGACATTCGAGAAGTTGTCAGCATTATGCTACGCGCCGAGGGCTATTACGTCGATCTGGCGGGCGACGGCTTAGAAGCTATGCGCTATCTCGATAACCCAGACAGTAATTACGATCTGGTTATTCTCGATATCGTGATGCCACAAGCCACCGGATATGATGTATGTAAGCATCTGCGCCAAACCTCGGCCGTTCCTGTTCTCTTCTTAACAGCCCGCGGGCAGGATGAAGACAAAGTGCGTGGCTTTGCGTTTGGCGGCAACGATTATCTCGTTAAACCCTTTTCAATCGCAGAATTCATAGCCCGGGTGAAAGCAATGCTTCGTCGCTGGCATCAATACGGTGCTTCCGGGCCGACCGCCACAAGCCAGCAGGAACAAGCCATTTGCATCGGGAATATCACGATAGATCCCCTAACGCGAACGGCAACAAAAGCCAAGGTGGCTATACCGCTGACCGACCTTGAATACGAACTGCTGTATCTGTTGGCATCCCATCGCGGACAGACGCTAACTGCTCGAAAGATATATGAATCTATCTGGGACGATGCATATCTTCCTCAATCGAGCAACACCATCATGGTGCATATCCGCAACCTTCGTAAGAAGCTCGAAAACGATCCTCGTAACCCCGTTGTTATTCAAACCGTCTGGGGAAAGGGTTATCGCATTGGGTAGGCGGCTGCAGAAATTGACGTACGAGCTCCTGGCGCTCACCCTTGTTGCGCTCGCAGCAGCTGTCTGTGCCTTCTTCTTGTTTCAAATGGCATCTAACTGGATTATCGCTTCATTTTTCAGTGGTGAAGCCGTTCAAAACCAGCGACTCGAACAAGCTATCGAATCGCTGCAGAGCTATGTGGATCAAAACGATGTCGCTCGTTCCGATAAGGAAAAGCTCGATACCTGGGTTCATGATCAGCGCTACATCATGCTCCAGATCTACGGCGATGACATGATTCTGTACGACTCAACCATGGACATGGATCTTTCGACGCTCAGAATACCCGGCGGCGATTCTATGCAGTGGCAAAAAACGTATACGGTACAGTTTGCCGATGGTCCGGGTTCCGCTATGTTCTACGAATATTTTTCCCTGCGTGATGAAACGATAGGCACGGGCGTCTCCATTGCTTTGGCAGCAGTGGTGTTTGGCATTGTGTTGATAATTCCCGTCAGGCGCAAGGCCCGCTATGTATCCCGTCTCAGCGATGACCTACATATCCTTGAGGGAGGCGACCTCGACTACTCTATTAACGTGCGCGGTGGCGACGAAATAGGAGACCTAGCGCAAGGCATTGAAGACATGCGTCGCGCCATGGTGAGTCGCTTGGATGAAGAGCGACGCATGCAACAGAGAAGCTACGAACTTGTTACTGCCATGTCGCACGATCTGCGCTCGCCGTTAACGTCCCTCATCGGCTACCTGGATATTCTTGAAATGAACGACCAGGTCAGCCAAGAAGATCGTACGCGATACTTATCGAATAGTCGACGAAAAGCGTATCGCATCAAAGAAGTCTCAGACCAGTTATTCGACTACTTTCTCTCGTTTGATTCCGGCACAAGCAATATCGAACTGGCAGACTATCACGCTGCCGCGTTCATTGGTGAAATAATCGAAGATGGTATCTTGGATCTCGAAACAGCTGGCTTTACCGTGCATAGCACTATCAATAACCCCGCAGATAGTGAAGATAGCAAGGAAGACAAAGGCAGTAAAGGTAGCAACAATGACGGTGGCATTGATCCTTCCCTCATAGTGCGTGCAAACCGCGGGCTCGTACAACGCTCTTGCGACAATCTCTTCTCAAACATCCGTCAATACGCCGATAAAAGCAAACCAATCGATATCTCTTGTAGTCAAGCAGACACCCAGGTAACCATTCGTATCTCCAACACCGTTGGAGATCAACGCGAAACCAAATCGGGTACTGGCATTGGACTAAAGACGACTCAGCGCATGTTGGAGGCATGTGGATGGCATTTTAGCTACAAGGAGGAGCACGGCATGTTTACGGTATATCTGCGCTTTACGGAAAAGCGTTTTACAGACGAGCGTTCTGTAGAAGATACAGAAGAACGCCCTTCGGACTCTTCGAAAGAAGAACTGTAAGTATGAAAGCGGTTATTCTTGCGGGAGGCCTTGGTACCCGTATATCCGAAGAAAGCCACCTAAGGCCCAAACCGATGATAGAAATCGGTGGTATGCCCATTCTCTGGCACATCATGAAAATCCTTTCGACACAGGGCATTACTGAATTTGTAATTTGTGCTGGCTATAAGCAAGAAGTCATCAAAGACTGGTTTGCCGATTACTATTTGCACACCTCAGATGTGACCTTCGATCTAACAAATGGGGGGCGGACAACAGTCCATCGCAACACCTCTGAAGCGTGGAAGGTGACTGTAGCCGATACGGGCTATGCCACTATGACCGGCGGGCGGCTCAAGAAAATAAAGCATTATGTCGGCGACGAAACGTTCCTTATGACCTATGGTGACGGTGTTGCCAACGTCAATATTTCCGATTTGGTTGCATACCACCAGCTATCAGGAACAAAAGCCACACTTACGGCTGTTCATGCTACGCAGCGATTTGGTGTACTTGATATGAACGATAGTGGCTTGATCAGGGAATTTAGAGAAAAGCACGATCGCGATGGCAGTTACATCAATGGCGGATTCATGATATTGGAACCTGAAGTGCTCGACTACATTGAAAGCGACAGCACGATATTTGAAAGCGACACGCTGTTTACGCTTGCTCAGAAAGGCGAACTTGGCGCATACCGCCACGAAGGCTTCTGGCAATGCATGGATATGCAGCGCGAAAAGCAGCTTCTTGAAGACATGTGGGCTAAAGGAAACGCACCATGGAAGATCTGGTAAAAGACACTGGTGCGCTGCGACCTTCTGTTCAGACACCTCATGAGCGCACCATAGAAGGTTCGACAGATACCACCGATGCGCCACTTCAGCCGCGCCTTGGTGAGCTTCAGTTTTATCGCGGAAAGCGTGTGTTCATTACAGGACATACCGGCTTTAAAGGGTCGTGGCTCTGCCGCATGCTCGTGCACGCTGGCGCAACAGTACACGGTTATGCTCTTACTCCCGATGATACTTTCAGTCTTTTTACCATTGCCAATATCGGCCAAGACATTGAATCAACGTTCGGCGATATACGCGACGTTTCAGCACTTGAGCGGGCGTTTAACCGTGCGCAACCTGACATCGTGATTCACTTGGCTGCACAGCCGCTCGTACGTGAAAGTTATCAGCACCCGCGCGAAACCTACGAAATCAATGTCATGGGTACCGTCAACGTTATGGAATGCGCACGGAAGACGGGAAATGTTCAGTCGATTCTTAATGTCACCACCGACAAGGTGTATCGCGACAATGGGAACATACAGGTTTTTTCGGAAGAGGACTTCCTTGATGGAGCTGATCCGTATTCCAATTCAAAGTCGTGTTCAGAACTAGTTACTCACTGCTACCAGCGCAGCTTTCTTTCGTCAGCAGGCGCAGCACTGAGCACCGCACGGGCTGGTAACGTTATCGGCGGGGGCGACTTCGCACGCGATCGCTTGGTACCTGACTGCGTACGTGCCGTCTTGGCTGATAGACCTATTGTTATTCGCAATCCTCGATCGGTGCGACCCTTTCAGCATGTGCTGGAATCACTAGGTGCCTATCTGATGATTGCACGCGCCCAGTACGATGATGCCGCATTGGCTGGCTGGTATAACGTGGGACCGCGCTACGAAGACTGCCTCAGTGCCGGTGCTCTTGCTGATGAATTTTGTACCTGCTGGGGCGAATCGGCGCGCTGGGAACATCACGGCGATAATGGTCCGTATGAAGCAGCACGTCTTCAGTTAGACAGCACCCTTATTCGCAAAACATTTGGCTGGCATCCGGTGTGGGATGTGCACGAGGCGATATATCGCACCGTGGAATGGACACGCGCTTGGATTGACGAAAAACGGGCAAGCGACTGCTTAGACGAGCAGATAGAACGCTGGTGCGCAACAGCTCGAAGAGGAGAACTGGATGTTTGAAGACGTAGATGAACAGCAGGCACGGGCAGAAATACTGCGCGCGGTGCAGGCATACTACCACCGGTTCAAAGCTTCGGAGAACGCATTAGCTTCAACAGACTGTGCTGATCACACGTCCCCCACGACAGACTGCATCGATTGCGCATCCCAAACAGCAGGACAAACCAATCGTATATCCTCTTCAACAGAGCGTATCGACTATGCGGGGCGGGTATTCGATGAAACCGAAATGGCATATCTCGTCGATGCGTCACTGGATTTTTGGCTGACCGCAGGTCGCTATGCCAACCGCTTTGAAAAAGAACTCGGCGCATATCTCGACGTTCCCTATGTTTCTGCCGTAAATTCGGGTTCAAGTGCAAATCTGCTCGCATTCATGACGCTGACCTGTCCTGAGCTTGGTGACCGAGCCATTAAGCGCGGCGATGAGGTTATTACCGTCGCCTGTGGTTTTCCAACAACCGTATCCCCCATCCTCCAATTCGGCGCAGTTCCCGTATTTGTGGATGTGACAGTCGGCCAGTACAACATAGATGCCAACGCACTTGAAGAGGCACTTTCGCATAAAACTAAGGCGGTCATGCTTGCCCATACCTTGGGCAATCCCTTTGATATCGGGCAGGTGCAATCGTTTTGCCGAGCTCACAATCTGTGGCTTATCGAGGATAACTGCGATGCACTCGGGTCAACATGCTGTGTCGATGGTGAAATGCGTTTTACGGGTACCATTGGCGATATCGGAACCTCAAGTTTCTACCCGCCCCATCACATAACAATGGGTGAAGGCGGTGCAGTCTACACGGCAAACCCACTGCTGCATAAATTGATACGCTCGCTGCGCGATTGGGGGCGCGATTGTTCATGCCCCAGCGGCGAAGACGGAACCTGCGACCATCGTTTCGACGGACAACGAGGACTACTGCCGGCAGGATACGACCATAAGTACACGTATTCGCATTTTGGATACAATCTCAAAGTTACCGACTTACAAGCGGCTATTGGCTGCGCCCAACTGAAAAAACTACCAGCATTCAAAGCAGCCCGACAAGCAAACCATGCTTACTTACGGCACGCGCTCGCTGATTTGCAGGACGCTTTCGTTTTGCCTGATCCGCTAACACATTCTGACCCAAGTTGGTTTGGGTTTGCCCTTACGTGCAAAGATACCCTTGATCGTCGGATTGTTATCTCGCATCTAGAACAGGCCGGCATACAAACACGCATGCTCTTCGCTGGCAATCTTCTGAGACATCCATGTTTCGACACACTGCGAAACAACCAGACCTCTTATCGCTGTGTCGGTAACCTACCCGCAACTGATACCATCATGGAAAACACGTTCTGGGTAGGGGTATATCCGGGTATAACAGAAGAGAAGCTCGAGCGCATAGCAACTGAAATACGCCGCAGTGTGGGAAAGGCACGAAGGGTATGACGATTCAGGCTATCGTTACTGGTGCTACTGGCATGATAGGACGTGCGCTTTGTCGCCAGCTGCTTCAAGAAGGATGGCACGTCACGTGCGTTGTCCGGCCTGCTTCGCCCCACCTGAACTCTTTCAAGCAAGAAATAACCCCCTTTGCGCAACCTAAGCAGCTCACAATCGTAGAAGCCGCATTGGGCACCTATGCCCACATGCTCCCCACCGCACTGGTTCGGGGCGATGTCTTTTTTCATCTTGCCTGGGAGTCAACCGAACCTGACCAACGCCGCGACCCTACCCTGCAAGCAAAAAATATTCCTTTTGCAATCGATGCGGTACAAGCAGCAAGCACCTGCGGCTGCACACGGTTTATCGGAATAGGATCGCAAGCTGAAACGAAATACCTCAATCAGACCAACCCTTCCTCACCCAAAACTTCACCCGATCAACTAGAACAGCCAGCAACTGCCTACGGAGCAGCAAAGCAGGCCTGTCGTACCCTTTCGTATCTCCAAGCGCACGCGATGGGGATTACTCATGTCTGGTTACGTATCTTTAGCGTATATGGGCCCCATGACCACGCACAGGCCATGATTCCCCAAGCTATTGAGCAACTACTCGACGGGGAAAAGCCGTCATTCACCCCTGCTCTGCAACAATGGGACTATCTGTATGTTGATGATGCAGCACGGGCAATTGCCCTAGCAGGACTCAAGGGTAAAGATGGCGCTCAATATTGCTTGGCGAGCGGTGTAAGTACGCTATTAGTGAACTATCTCGAAAAGCTGCGCGATGCGGTTGATCCTCAACTCCCTCTCGGTATTGGGGACCTTCCTTACGACCCTTTGCAGCCTTCGGTACTGCATGCAGATATCACTCCCCTGCAAGCTGATACTGGCTTTGTCCCCCGCGTATCTTTTAACGAAGGTATCGCCCGCACCGTTGCATGGCATAGATTGCAAAGAGAGCAGGCCAATGAAGACTATTAGCATTGTGATTCCTTGTCGCAACGAACGCGATAATGCCCCGGCACTAGCAGCTGCAATCAAACAGGAAATGGCTGATCACCTACCACACTACAACTATGAAATTATTTTTGCTGACAACTGCTCAACCGATGGAACACGCGATGTCTTGCGCCTCATGTGCGCTTCCGATGCGCACATAAAAGCCATCTTCAACACCCGCGACTTCGGCCAATTCAATTCCCCTTACCATGCCATGCTGCAAGCCCAAGGTGACGCGGTTGTTCTTATGTGCTGCGATTTCCAAGACCCGGTGCCTCTTATCACGCGCTTTATTGCGGCATGGGAAGAAGGGGCAGCTATTGTTTGCGGCATAAAAACAGCCAGTACAGAGGGGAAAATACTCCGTTGGCTACGCACCCGATACTATCGTCTTGTGAAACGGATGAGCAGCCAAGACCAAATTGAACACTTCACCGGCTTTGGACTCTACGATCGAACATTCATCGAAGTGCTCCGCGAACTCAACGATCCAACCCCATTTCTACGTGGCATGGTAGCTGAATTGGGTTGGAAGCGCGTAGACATTCCCTATACACAGGAAAGCCGACGCCACGGCACATCGAAAAATAACTTTTTCACCCTCTATGATGCAGCGATGCTGTCAATAACTAGTTACACTAAATCGGGGCTTAGGGTGGCTGGCATCGTCGGCTTTTGCTTAAGCATCGCGAGTCTCGTAGTCGCACTTGTCTACCTGATTGCGAAACTGATCTGGTGGGATTCATTTCCCGCAGGAAGTGCCCCTACCCTTCTTGCAACGCTCGTGTTTGGATCGGTCACCATATTCCTTGTGGGACTGCTTGGCGAATATGTCATGAGTATCAATACGCGCCTGATGAATCGCCCCTTGGTTATTGAAGAAGAACGAATTGGTTTTGCTAGCACCTGCGAAAATGAAATGGAAAAACAAAACCAGGAAAATGAAGAGCGAATTGGTCGCGGATGCGCCCGCAAAAACGAAGATGAACACATCGATCCCACCCACAAAAAGAAACCAGCAAAAGTAGCAGGAGAATAACCTATGCGAATGAGAGTGGCAGACTATATTGCACAATTTCTCGTAGACCATGGCATTGATTATTGCTTTATGGTTGTCGGCGGTGGAGCCATGCAGCTCGACGATGCATTCGGTCACCAAGAGGGTCTCACCTGCGTGTTTAACCACCATGAACAGGCTTGCGCTATGGCAGCCGAAGGATACGCTCGGGTTTGCAATAAACCAGCTGCAGTATGTGTTACCTCAGGCCCAGGGGGCACAAATGCTATCACGGGTGTCATGAGTGCCTATCTCGACTCTATTCCCATGCTGGTGTTTTCTGGACAGGTTCGCTTTGAATTGATGGCACGCTCAACTGGTTTGACGGGACTACGCAATCTAGGCGACCAAGAGTTCGATATCTGCAAGGCTGTTTCATCTTTAACGAAATACTGCGAGGTTGTAAAAGAAGCTTCAATGATTCGTAGTTGTTTGGAGCGCGCCTACCACCTTGCTACGACAGGACGCCCAGGCCCCTGCTGGCTTGATGTACCCCTTGACGTGCAGGGTGCCATAATCGAGGTAGATGACCTGCCAGGTTACTGCCCCGATAAGGACGATAGCGTGCTTCCCGCCCCTGTTTCACGTACAGTAGCTGAAACAGTTCTCGACAAAATTTGGTCGGCACACCGACCAGTACTATATGCCGGTTACGGAATTCGCTTATCAGGCGGCTACGAAGTGTTTCGCCGCGTTGTCGACAAGTTGGGTATCCCTGTAGTTTTCAGCTGGGATAGCGTTGATATGCTATCCGACGATCACCCACTCAATGTTGGGCGTCCTGGCATCGTTGGCGATCGCGCTGGTAACTTTGCAGTACAGAACGCAGACACCATTCTTTCTATCGGGGCACGATTAGGCATTCGCCAAGTCGGTTTTGATTCTGCTCAGTGGGCTTCAGGTGCCTATGTCATTATGAATGACATCTGCGCAGATGAAACACGTAAACCAACCATTCATGTAGATATGCCTCTTGTTGCCGATGCATGCGACCTACTTGAACAGCTCGAAGCCGTATTGGATGCAGAACCACACCGCAACGCCAACCTGAGTACCTGGATTGAAACTTGTCAGCAGTGGCGTGCAACCTATCCTGTCGTACGACCAGAATTCTTTGATGTCGATACGCCCGCTAACCCTTATGTCTTCATCAAACGGCTGTCAGAGCACCTTGGCGAGAACCGCATCACCGTTACCGGAAGTGGCTTTACATCGGTAGCAGGCGGACAAGCTGCTACCATGCGCGAGGGCACTCGTTACCTTATTAACTGCGCAACCTGTTCTTTGGGATGGGATCTTCCCGCCGCCATTGGCGCGTGCATAGCCGAGCATGGCAGTAGCGCCCTCTACGGACAGGCTATTCAAAATGGCAAACAGACCTCCGACACCATTCTGTTCACCGGAGATGGTGGTATTCAATTCAATCTCCAGGAACTACAGGTCGTTGTTCACCATAAAATGCCGTTGAAGATTTTTATTATTAACAACGATGGCTATCATTCCATTCGCATGACGCAGACTAACCTTTTTAACAAAAAGTTTGTTGGCATTGGGCCACAGTCGGGCGATCTGAGTTTTCCCGATATGGAACGCATTGCTTGGGCGTATGAAATACCGTTTTGCCGCTGTTCAGCTAATTCTGAAATCGACGAAGCAATTGAAACAACCTTAGCACTATCAGGACCAGCCATCTGCGAGATCATGGTAGGACACAGTCAAGTCTTTGAACCAAAAGCAGCCACCAAACGTTTGCCCGATGGAACGCTTATATCCCCGCCGCTCGAGGATATGGCGCCGTTTCTACCGCCAGAAGAACTCGCGCGCATTATGAGCGTGTCAGCTGAAACTGTCGAAGACGCTCAGTCAGTGGAATGTCCAGGCGCAGTAGATATCCAACCCACTCTATCGAGCCAGCCTGTTACACCGAGCCAGCCCACCACACCTGATGCCATACCCAACCAAGTAAACACCAGGTAGACGGCACGATTGACCCATGAAAAGCCTGATAAAAAGAAGCCAACCGCGCCATGCGCACCATACACCAACCCACCCATCCGCCAGCTTTCATGAGTGTCTTACCACACTGTTGAAAAGTCCGACGTACCTTGTAGTACTTGTTGCTGTGACTGCAGCTGCCTATGCATTTGCCGACATACACTTTGCCGTGGGAATAGACGACTTAGCAGGCGAGCGCTACTTTAATGGCGAACTAATTGTGCAAGGACGTTTTACCTGGCCTTTAATTGCCTATCTCTTCAACCTTCATGGTTATGTCCCGCTTGTTGAAGATGTTATTGGATCGATTCTTATCGCACTTGGTGCACTGCTGTTTTCGGCACTGTTTATGATGGTGTCTCACAGGCGCTTTGACGTTGTAGCTAGCACTATCTTTTCTGCTATCTTTGTTTCTTGCCCGTTGCCTGCCGATGTATTGCTCTACCAGTCGATGGGCATCGCCATTGGCGGGTGTTTCATTCTAGTTGCTCTTTCCCTTGCTCTTACCTGGCATGCTCTTACAACCACGCCGGTGCGCAGTGCTGTCTGCCTTATAGGCGCAATAGCGGCAGCGATTTTTGCGATCTCCTGGTACGAATCGAGCGCTGTTGTGTATGTCTGTGCAGCACTTTTCTGTCTGCTGCTTGCAGACGAAGCACCTGCCGACAATAAGGCGAAAAACACCCGATTACATAGGGTTTTACGTATCCTCGGCCGCGGAGCATTATTTGCTGGCGTGCTCGGTGTTGCCATTCTCGCTGAGAGCATACTCGATCAAGCAGTTATGGCGCAGCTTGCCATTGAGCCATCCCACCGTGCTGCCAATCATCCCCTTGAGCGTCCAGTTGGCAATCGACACCTTCTTATTTCTTGGATCTTCTATTACTGCCTCGAAGGGCTCGTATATGCACCCGTTGCTCTTTTGGATATCGCCTTTGGCATCATCATTATTGTGGCGATAGCGGAAATTCCTGTACACCGATCACTCGTGCGGGTGATGCTGTATCTTGGGCTTATTGCAGGTCTTGCTTCTATCACGTTTCTTCTGCGCAACACTGCTGAATTCCGCACCGCTCAGGCTGCTTGCCTTATCAGTGGTATCGCAATGGCGCTGATTTATATGAAAGCAGCAAATCAAAAGCGCACGCACCCCAAGCTCACATCAAAGCGTGTCCTTGTGCCCCTATCCATTGCCTGCGCAAGTGCATTCTGTATTGCCCAAGTAATCGCGCTCAATCAGTTCTTTATGACCGACTGGGATCGTTATCTTGACGAAGCGTCCATCGCCCAGGGGATAGCGCACGATATTGAAACGGCTGGCTTATCTGAAAAGCCCGTCGTATTCACGGGTGACTATCGCCTTATGGGACCCTGGCGCGATGCAACGTGGGCACGCGCCGATGACCCCCGTATTCACTTTCTTGAAGGACTGCACGATTTTGATCGCATCGATACAACCGATCCTCAATATGTTCTCCCACTTAATGGAACCGGCGAATACCTTTCGTGGGGAATGAAAGCATTTGAATCGCAAGACGAGGAATTCAAATTCTTCGCACACGTTGGCTGTCCGCTTGTACAAGCATCTGCTGAACAGGTTGCAGACGGACGGGCACGCTCTGATGGATTGCCCATCTGGCCACAGGATGGCTCAATCGTCGACGAAGGTGATTACGTCATCGTACACCTTGGCGATACGTACCCTCATCGGAGTGGACGCGAAGCATCTTAAACAAAACAGCTTAGATGGAGCCATAAACAAGACTACCTAAACGGAGCCGCTTAACAATTAGGCACACCCTGCCTTTATATCGTTATGCCTCGTTATACTGAGATATCTATGCGCTTTGCGTGCTGGCATTTGAACGCCTACGTGCTTTGCGCGCCGCCTTCTTCTGGACATCAGTTAAGGGAGCATAATCACGGTTGTATCCTGGAATAGTCATGCTGGAAATAGCCCAGAGATATAGGCTCGCCACACTACCGTAGGGACTATAGCGGCGCCGGTATTTTTCGAACAACGGCCGCGTAATCTTGCGATGGTGATACACCATGCGTAAACCACGTTGAATCGCCAGATCGTCGAAGCTCAACACATCAGGACGACCCAAGCAAAACAACAGCAGCATTTCCGCTGTCCATGTACCAATACCCCGAAGCGAACTCAGCGCAGCTATGGCCTCGGCATCGCTTGCCTGCTCAATGGCATCAAGGTCAAAGGAGCCATCCATGACCTTTTCGGCAAAATCCTGAATGTAATCAACCTTCCGAAAGGAAATACCGCAGGATTGCAACTGCTCAGGCGAAGTAGCAGTAATGCTTTGCGCCGACACTTCACCGAGCAGGTCGCACATACGCAACCAGACAGTCTGCTGTGCAGCCGTGGATATTTGCTGCCCAATAATATGGTGGACAACCGCAGAAAATAGATCAGCATCCATTTCACGATACACATGCCCTATCGCATCGATAGCACATGCAAGCTGCGGGTCGCGCGACTTGAGATACTCCGTCGCTTCGTCGGTGTATTCGAAATAGCCCACTACTTGATATTGTAGAACGCATCCCTGCCAGCATAGCGCGCTTGACCAGCTAGTTCTTCTTCAATGCGAAGAAGCTGATTGTACTTAGCCACGCGGTCGGATCGGCACGGAGCACCGGTCTTAATCTGGCCGGTGTTAAGCGCCACAGAAAGGTCGGCGATCGTTGTGTCTTCAGTTTCGCCAGAGCGATGACTCATAACGCAGGCATAACCCGCCTGTTTAGCCATTTCAATAGCCTCAAGCGTTTCAGTTAAGCTACCAATTTGATTGACCTTGATAAGAATGGCGTTTGCGCAACCAAGCTCGATTCCCTTGGCCAAACGCTTGGAATTAGTAACAAATAGATCGTCGCCTACCAGCTGCACTCTGCTGCCGATACGCTCGGTTAAAGCGCGCCAGCCATCCCAATCTTCTTCAGCCATGCCGTCTTCAAGAGAAATAATAGGATACTTATCTACAAGCGCTTCCCAATAATCCACCATCTCGGTGCTCGTCAGCTCGCGACCCTCTCCAGCCAGTACATAGACACCCTTTTCTGCGTCATAAAATTCGGTTGAAGCTGGATCCATCGCAAACATAATGTCAGAACCTGGTTTGTAACCAGCTGCCTCGCAGGCTTTCACGATGTAGCGAAGTGGTTCTTCATTGGTGGTAAAGTTCGGAGCAAAACCACCCTCGTCGCCAACGCCTCCGCCGAGGCCAGCATCATGCAGAACCCCCTTCAGTGTATGGTAGATTTCAGCGCACCAGCGCAACGCAGAAGCGAAGGTGGGAGCACCCACCGGCATAATCATGAATTCCTGAAAATCGACGTTGTTGTCCGCGTGCACTCCCCCGTTGAGAATATTCATCATAGGCACGGGCAAAAGATGAGCGCCCACCCCACCGACGTATTTGTAAAGTGGAAGAGCTGCTTCCTCAGCAGAAGCGCGCGCACATGCCAGCGAAGCACCTAAAATTGCATTGGCACCCAAAGCACCTTTATTGTCAGTGCCATCAGCTTCAATTAAAGCGGCATCAATGGCTCGCTGGTCGGTTGATTCAGCACCAAACAGGTTTTCGAAGATTTCTTCGTTAACATGGTCGACCGCCTGGGTAACACCCTTGCCTTGATAGCGACTCGCATCGCCATCGCGTAGTTCAACAGCCTCAAAAGCGCCCGTAGAAGCACCTGAAGGAACAAGCGCCCGGCCGAATGAGCCGTCCTCTAAGGTCACCTCGACCTCGACCGTAGGATTGCCTCGTGAATCGAGTACTTCGCGACCGTGTACGTCGACGATCATGCCCATGAATATGCCTCCTTGAACGCAATGAAATTCATTGCGGCAATCTTATCACGACCTACCCAACAGGCCATACTCCGCACGGTGGATAGCACGTTGCTTACGGGCGTCGGCAGATTTGTACATCGGTATCTACCTATAATCTATCTATAACTATCGGTGCTTCGATAAATCTGCGCCGGCGGTGTGTCATCTGCGCCTACAATTGTCCACCCACATAACGCACCGGTGATACATTTCACGCAGCAGCGCCAAAAGATACCGACATCACGAGACGTATACTTCGCGCTCGACAACCAAGTCGTTTTTTATTGTGCCAACAAGCTTTTGCAACGCATCGATGCAATGCGGTCGAATATCAGCACCCACCAGCACATACATGATGGAATCACCCACATCCAGCAGACCTTCGTTAAGCCAGACGCGCACGTAGTACACACCGTCCCAAGAAAGTGCTTCAGCAATAGCCGCATGAACTCCTTCTTCGTCATAGGAAAAATCGACCTGCGCAACTTCGCCAAGACCCTGTTTACCTTCGCGAACCTCAAGCTTCGGCGTCTTTCGAACCACACCATTGTGCGCAAGAAACATGCCGCACTGGTCGGCTTGTGCACTCGCTTTGGCTTCTTTCAGCCACGTGTCCATTGACGGCTCTGGTTTACCCATGTGTATCCTTTCTCCCAATAGCAACTTTTATCACAACATAATGAGTACGCGAAAGACCCTCACCGTGCTTCAACATGCTACGATGACTGCGATGACGCTCTTAGTAGTGTTCCTGCAGCTTTTCGTTAAAGGTGGTCGCCATGACAATAGCTCTCATCATCGTTATCTTGATCGCACTTTTTATTCTCGTACTCATACTAAACGCCACACGCGTCAAACCAACGCCGATTAGCAATCCCCTTCCACCCACCACGGTGCGAGGTGACGATGCGGCAGTTGAACGCTTCTGCGCTATGCTGCGCATTCCCACCGTGTGGGATCGCGAAAACCCCCATGCCGACCATACTCCCTTCGACCGCTTTGTGCCGCAGATGCGCGAGCTGTACCCGCACCTTTTTGCCGAAGCCGAACTAGAGATGGTCAACACCTATGGCATCCTGCTGAAATGGCACGGCACCAACAGCAATCTGGCTCCGGTGGTGTTTATGGCCCATCACGATGTAGTATCTGCAGATAAACAGGGATGGACACACGATCCATTTTCCGCCGACATCGAAGACGGTCGCATCTGGGCACGTGGATCGGTCGATACAAAATGTTTGCTTGCAGCCTTGTATGAAGCAGCTGACAGGCTTATTCGCGAAGGATATACCCCTACACGCACTATCTATCTGTGGTCATCGAACTGTGAAGAGGACAGCGGTGAAACAACACCCATTCTTGTCGACTTATTGAAGGAACGCGGCATTGAGCCTGCATTAGTACTCGACGAAGGTGGTGCTGTTATCGATAATGCGCCGTTGAATGTTAAAAATGAATTTGCCGTTATCGGACTGGCAGAAAAGGGACTGTTCAACGCCGCTATCACCGTCGATTCAGCAGGTGGACATGCCTCGACGCCCTCGCTGAACGACTCAACCGCCAAACTGGTTACTGGTCTTGACAACTTGCAAAACAATCCACCGACCCCCCGGATGTCAGCACCGCTTGAAGCGATGTTGCGTGAACTGGCAGCTTACAGCAGCTTTGGGTACCGCATTGTCTTCGGTAACCTGTGGTTATTCAAACCACTCGTTATACGTATGCTCAAACAAAACCCTGAAACGGCTGCCATGTTACGTACGACGTATGCCATCACAGAACTCGCAGGGGCGCCCGCTGCCAATATTATCCCCAAGCAAGCAACCGCAAACGTGAATGTCCGTATTGATACTAATGAAGGCGTACAAGAGGCACTCCATCGCATTGATAACGCCTTCGGGGGCAAAGCTGATATTCAGCTGCGTGATGCTATAGAACCTTCGCGCATCGCACCATGGCAGGGAGATGTGGTCTACGAATATCTGCGGGCTGTGATACACAGCGCCTACCCCGATGCTGGCATCGCACCATACATTCAAGTGAGCTGCAGCGATGCACGCCATTTCCAGCGTGCCTTCCCTCGCGTGTACCGCTTTGCAGGCATCTTATTCCGAGGGGATCAGCGTTCACGCATCCATGGGCAAGACGAAAACCTCGATGTAGAAAGCTTTAAACGCGGCATCGGTTTCTACTATGAGCTCATGCGCAACCTCGACCGACTGGAGGGATAGCATGACTACCGACGGAGAGAAACCACCCGTTGACAGGGAGCATGCCGCTCACACCTCTAAAACACCTGAAAACAACGCTGTCTTCACTACAGAAAAAGACGCTGTCTTCGTTGCAACAGACAACAGCACCTTCGCCACAACAGATAACAACACGGTTGCTACAACGACAAATGGCAACCGGAAGCCGTTTTACGGATGGGGAATTGTTGCGGCTGGCTTCTTGTTAATGGCAACCTGCTACACGGTATTTGTCAACTGCATTCCTCTCTTCCAAACTCACATCGTTCGCGATCTTGGTATAACGGTCGGCCAGTTCAACACCGGCGTTTCGCTCTGCACGGTCGTTGCTGTGTTTGCATCACTTGCCATCGGTAAGCTTATCGATATCTGGGATGTCCGTATTTTAGGCACCTTCACCGTTCTCTGTGCCTTCGTGGTGCTCATTGGGTTTTCGCTCGCAACGCAGCTTTGGCATCTCTATGTGCTCTGCATTTTAGCCGGCATGATTGTAGTAGCTGGTACGCGTCTTCTTTCAAGTGTCATTATTGCCAATTGGTTTACGTTAAAACGCGGGCTGGCCGTCTCGATTGCACTTTCTGGATCGGGTGTCGGTGGCGTGGTGCTTTCACCTATTACCAGCATGCTTATTACTGGTTTTGGCTGGCGCAGCGCCTTTGGAACGCTGGCTTTTGTCTGCCTTGTGCTGGGGTTACCTCTTGTGCTGGTGTTTTTCCGTAACCATCCAAGCGATAAGGGTCTTTTGCCCTATGGAGCTGGCCAGGTAGAGCAAACCCACGTTGATCGGTCGCCCGATAAGCCCGTTTCTGTCGCGCTTGGTTGGAAGGTGCTCAAGAAAAGTCGTGCCTTCTGGCTGATGACAGCTGGCTTCGTCATGATGGGCATCGACAATGGGGCCATTATTACTAATGCGGTTTCAAACATGACCTTCGTCGAATTGCATGGCACAACGGTGGTTACCGGCGGACATGACACATTATGGGCAGGCAACGTATGGGCATTCTACCTTGCCTGCGTAATTGTGTTTAAGGTGCTACTAGGTGCCATCTATGACCGCTGGGGTATGCGCACCGGCACACTCATTGGAACAGCCACATCGCTTGCTGCGGCGGTAGCGTTGTGCTTTCCCGTCACTGACGCTGGTCCCATTCTTGCCTCGCTCCTCTTCGGTTTTGGCACCTGCATGGGCACCGTCGCTCCACCGATGATGACCGTCAAAGAATTCGGTAAGAAAGATTTGGGAACTATTACCGGTATTGTAACGGCCTTCGAAATGTTTGGTGCCGCGCTTGGTGCCGTAGCTTCAGGTTTGCTGTTTGATGCGTACCTTTCGTTTGTGCCTGCCTGGATTATGGTTATGGTGGCAACCGTTGCTATGGGTACGTTTCTGCTTGTTTCTATTCCTGCTGCAAAAAGCTTGGCGGAGAAACGTATCGCCGCCGGTGCTCCCCTGCTTGACGCAGAAGGAAATGAAATCGCCCATTAGCATTAATTCTACGTTAGTGTTTCACCTATCAGAGGAACGCAAACGCGCTGGATTCCTTTAGGTACCTGCACATCCATGACCTGCACATCTGCATGATAAATACGCTCAAGGCAGGCCGTATCGACCACATCGCGGGGTGTCCCTTCGGCGGTGACCGTTCCTGCTTCCATAATGACAACATGATGAGCACACGCAAGAGCATGGCTGGGGTCATGCGTCACCATAAGTACACCCATACCATCTTCAGTGAGCTGGCGAACCTGACGAAGTACCAACTGCTGATTGCCAAAGTCGAGACTCGCCGTTGGTTCGTCCATAATCAACAGCTGTGGCTGCTGCGCTAAGGCACGAGCAATAAGCGCCAACTGTTGCTGACCCCCTGAAAGTTCTGTATACGGTCGGTCAGACCAGATATCCACGCCCATACGTTCCATGCATTCGTTGACAATCGCTTCATCAGTAGCACCCATACGGTTAAACTGCCCCAAATAGGGCGTGCGACCAAGTGCCACCACATCGCGCACAGTAAACGGAAACGGTGGCGTATGCGTCTGCGGAATATAGGCAAACAGGCAAGTGCGATAACGACGAGTCGTCTTCCCACTGCGCTTGCGCCCACTAATCCTTGCGAGGACGTGGATGAGGACATGAAAGCTCCCCTCAAAAAACGAGTGGACGCGAACAATAGCAACGCCCACTCATCATAAGGTTATTAGAACGAAGTACCAGCTAAAACAGCATTCGCCTGATCTTCGGTCAAGCTGTAGTTGTAATAGGTGCTAAAGAAGTCCTGCACCATCTTGACCATGTCAACATCGGCAAAACGATCGGCGTTAATCTTGATGCCGACCCACGGTGCCATAAGAGCACCTTCACCCGAACGAACACTCCAGAGATACAAACCCTTAGGGCTGGTATACACATGACCGTTCTTGACAGCAGGCACCTCGGCAAGCGCTGGATTGCTTAAAACCTGCTCGGTCGACTCAGGTGAAAACGTGATGATGTAATCAGGATTCCAAGCAACGATCTGCTCTTCACTTACCGTTGCACCACCTTTGCCGCCACCGTTACCGCTTGCCGCAGCGGAGTAGTCTTCAGAAAGGCTCTTACCACCAGCAGCCTTAATGTATTCGCTGATCAGAGCTGCTCCAGATTCCGTGGTGAACGCACCGTTGTTGTACGAAAGATTTAAAACCGTCGGCTTTTGATCGTCGGTAAGACCTGCGGTACGCGATCGGGCATCAAAAATATTGTCTTTCCAATATGCAGTAAACTGCTTTGCACGAGCATATTCTTCATCGCCTAAAATCTGACCGATCGCTTCGGTAATATTGCAGATACCATCAATCGTAGCGATGTTGTCCATCGGAATAAACACAATACCAGCGTCGGTAAGTTGCTGGCGCTGTTCATCGGAGTAGACTGAGCTGGGGCCATACGTTACCTGAACACCTGCAGCAATCACTGATTCGATATCGCTCGTATCGGCATTGGTGGGATTGCCTTGAGAATATTTATTGAACACTGTCTTGAATTGATCACTAATCGCACGCGTTGCAGTTGCAGCAATATTGTCGCCATCAACAGACACGATTTCAGTTACCTGAGCAAGTGCACCAATAGTAGGTGCTACCTTGTCGACTTGAGCAGGAACCTGATAATCCACCCCTTCAAGCGTAACCGTCCGGGTGGCACTTTGGTCACCTGATTGAACGGCAGATCCCTTATCTGTATTCGATGGCGCTGAGCATGCAACAAGCGCACCCGCTGTGCCAAACGCCAGTACTGCCGAAAGACCTATGGCAATAAAATTCCTGTTCAATATCATTTTTTGCTGCATACTTCAACTTCCTTTCAATGCATTACAGTTAGGGTGTAGGCAAAAACTTGCATAAAGCAACTACAATTTGTACATTATACTTAAGTGAGGATATATACCGATAAAATTTATATAAAACCAGGATTCATATATCGTTTTTTGCTAAGTTCCAGCATCAACCATGTATCTTCGGATATAACCGTGTACGGAGAACGCATTGAAGTGATTTCGCTGAATCGGGGCATTAATCATGCATCAGTTTCGCTAGGCTTAACTGAGGCTAGATATGAACGAATCCATTCGGTTTGTGCGTCGTTTCCTCTGATCCTCGGTGGAGCGATCAGACATTCAAACAGCTCTTCCGCAAAACGATCGTTTCACCTGAAATAAGACATGAACGGGTCTATTATTTCCTTACAGCGCCCGGAAACATAATAGTAACGGCGGTACCCGTACCAGCAGGATTCGGCGCGATAGAAATATATCCGCCGTGTGCCTCGGTAATACCCTTCGCAATAGCAAGGCCTAACCCACGCCCACCATTTGCGGCACGGGCATGATCAGCGCGATAAAAACGGTCGAACGCGTTTTGGGCATCTTTCGTCGTAATGCCAATACCACTATCAGCCACAACAATGCGCACGTGCTTACCCTCAGATGAAGTACGCACGTCTATAGTGTCCCCTTCGTCAGTGTATTTGACTGCGTTATCCAATACGATGGCAAGCAACTGACGAATTTTTGCGCGGTCTGCCTGAATAATCTGATGGCTACATGCCTCGACTGAGATTACTTTATCCTGCAGCTCAACGTATTCACGGTAGATGGACACCATAGAGGACACCGTCTCGTCAATGTCAACTTCTTCTCGTTCAAGATCTGCCTCACCAGCATCAAGCGCCGTAAGAGCAAGCAGGTCTTCTGCCAAACGAGCAAGGCGATCGGACTCATCAATAGTCGCCGTAATTTCTTCAAACCGATCGACAATGCGATCATTGGGATGCTCAAGCATAAGTTCCTGGGTGGTTTTGATAACCGAAAGCGGCGTGCGCAACTCATGCGACGCGTTCTGCACAAATTCAGACTGTTTCTGCCACGCGCGGGCAATCGGACGAACCATGCGCCGCGAAAGCAGATAGCTTGCCACAGCGGAAAGCACAAGGGCTAACGAAAAGCCAGCCACCATAGTCTTTGTAAACGTGTCAAGAATCGCTATTTCGGAATCGACATTTGCCACCACCTGCACGTATCCGGTGATTGGCGAATTTTCTTGAGTATCACTGTGAATAGCAGCTGTCACCATGCGCAGATGGTGTCCATCAAGCGACCGCAGCTGAGCCGTATCCAAAGCATTTGGTTCGAAGGGAATGTCGCCCAAATAATCAGGCGCTACTGCATACAGGCTGATAGCACTTGTGACAGCCCCTTGTTCATCTCGTATAACGAATACCAGCTGCGGATTTTCTCCAACATTGCGCTCAATGGCCTCAATGAATTCGCCGGAAAGCCCACTTTCAATAGCCACCTGATAGTCTTCATCGCTATCTTGCTCACTCGTGGCCGCTTGATCACTTGCAATTCCCTGATCGCTCGCTACTGCTTGATCGTTTTGCTCACTAGCAGTCGATTGGTTATCCCCCTGGCTACTCTGTCCCCCAACAGCGGTTTGACTACCCTGCCCATCAACAGCACTCGCACCACCTTGCGCACTGTCGACCGTCCCAGACACATCGGGCGCAACTGTATCCCATTGCAGCCCGCTTGACAGCGAAGCACGGGCTGTCTGTAGCTGATTGTCGATGCTTTCAAAGAGGTTTTCGCTTACCTGGTGATAGATGAAAAATCCCAAGACCAGCAGTAAACCAGCCAATACTACAAAGAACACTGCAGTACTGGCTATCAGTTCTCGCTGGATAAATCGCTGTTCAGCACGGGTAGTCATTATTCGCCATCATCCCCGAACAGATAACCGGCTCCTCTAATGGTTCGCACATAAATGTCATAACCATATGGTTTCAGCTGCTTGCGAATAGCACTCATATACACCTCAACAACATTAGTAGAGGTATCGGACATGAATCCCCATACCTTGTCAAAGATTTGGCTTTTCGAGATAAGTTGCCCCTGCCGACTCACTAGAAATTCCAGCACATCATACTGACGACCCTTGAGTTCAATTTCTTCACCCTGTATACAGGCAGTATGCGAATCGGGATACAGCACTAAGTCTTTGAATGAAAACTCACGCTTCTCAACAAGATTCATACTGCGCCTGAGAATAGCCTCGATACGCAAAAGCAATTCATCTTTTGCAAATGGCTTGGTCAAGAAATCATCGGCGCCAGCCCGAAATCCTCGCAGCCGCTCGTCAATGCCACGCAATGCCGTCAAAATAAGCACCGGCGTCATTACACGATCGGCTCGTAACCACTCGAGTACCTCATATCCATTCATGCCAGGCAGCATCAGATCTAACACGATAAGGTCATAGATACCCTCTTTCGCATAAAAATATCCCTCTTCCCCATCAAATGCCTGATGAACGACGTAATTCGGTTCAAGGCATTGGCGTATCACCTGAGAAAGCGGACGATTATCTTCCACAATCAGAATATCCACGTACCCTCACTTCGAGAAACAGTTCAACCTGGTGTATCACTAAAGATATGTTCAGTCCGATAGGTTCGAGAAGCATTTCTTAACGCGACACTATAACATCGATATCAGTGCCCCTAGATGTTCCTACTTCCATTTAAGGAATCGTTAAGGTGCTCTGTGTCACAATCAGCGAATCTTGCAAACCCATCGGCAAAAGGAGCTGAAATGGAAAAGAAGAACGCCTCATTTAAATGGATTATTATTGGGCTCGTTGCAGCCATTGTAGTAGTCGGCGCTCTGTTTATTGTAAAGAATGCTGGTATCCAGCAAGCAGTCAACCCCAACGCTGACCAAACACAGCAAGCAGAATCGTTTGAGATCGATCCCAATAATCCACCTGAGGGCATGAGCATCATGCGCAGCGACTCTTCGTCGAGCGCAGCAACCGATGGATCGTCAAGCACTTCAAAATAACCTCTTTTGACTCACGAACGACCGGATGTAGTCCAGCCAGTGAGCTACCAATAGCGTCCTAGCAAAGACTCACATACCACTCTTACTTAAATAGAGTCACGCAAAGGAAATTCACACAACCCTCCCAGATGGGGTCCAACCAAGAACCCCACACAACCTGCCCGAATAAATCCTGCAAAGGAATACCCTATGAGCAAGGCAATTGGAAAAACACTGATAGTCGTTTTGCTGGTCGGCATACTCGCAGCGCTCGTTTGGGGTCTCACCACAGAGCAAAACCCCTTCACCACAAACGCTAGGGCCGACAACTCGGCAGCACCATCCGAACTACCCAGTGCAACCGTACAAAAGAGTACGATTGAATCATATGTCAGTGGCCCCGGTGAAATTAAAGGCGCTTCAAGCGAAAAACTTGAAATGAAAAAAAATCGTTATTACAAGGAACTGCTTGTCGGTCTTAACACACGCATCACTAAAGGAACTCCGCTCGTTAAATACACGAACGGCGAAACACTCAAGGCCCCGTACGACTTGGTAGTTACCGAAACAAATCTGCCCAAAAAGGCTAAACAGGAGCTGACCGAAGAGCACTATCTGCAGGTGACGCGCGTAGACTCCATGAACGTTGATATCGCAGTAGGCGAAAGTGATATCGCCAACGTGCACATTGGACAAGAAGCTGAAGTGACCGTTGGATCTGATGAAAAGACTACTATCACTGGTACGGTTTCTGCTATCAACGAAGTGGGTACGTACAGTTCATCGGGATCAAAATATACGGTAACTGTATCGATCCCGAATGAAGACGGTTCCATTCTTGTTGGCATGTCTGCAAATCTGCGCATTAAAACAAATGAGGCGTCCGATGTTCTTACCGTTCCCGTTAGCGCTATCAAGACAGGTGATGCGGGCACCTTTATTACCATTCAGCACAAAGATGGCACAACCGAAGACGAGCCGGTGACCACAGGGGTGTCCGACGGCACCAAGGTGGAAGTTTCGGGTGACATTCACGAAGGCGAGCGCGTGCTCCTCAACGAGCTTCCTGCCGCTTCTTCCTCTTCCTCTACCGGTGCGCAGAGTTCCAGCACCACATCGGCAAATTAGGAATCCACTATGGAAGCATCAGTTAGCGGCCAGCATGTAAGAATCCAGGGCGAGTCCACGCTTACCCCAGTAAACGACCAACAGGTAAAAACTCAAGATGAGCTCACCCTTATGATCGATATGCGCGGGATCCACAAGACCTACCTGATGGGTGATGAACCAGTGCACGCGCTCGATGGCATCGACTTTGCTGTTGCAAAGGGTGAATTCGTTTCGGTTATTGGGGCGTCAGGGTCGGGCAAATCGACGTTAATGAACATTATCGGCTTGCTCGACGTGCCCGACGAAGGAGCATATTATCTTGCCGGGCGCGATGCCGCATCGCTATCCGATTCGGATGCCGCTCGCATTCGTAACCGGACTATCGGCTTTGTATTTCAGGATTTCAACCTGCTCCCCACGATGAACGCCTTCGAAAACGTGCGACTACCCCTGCTCTATCGTGGTATTAAACCAAAAGAAGCAGGAGAGCGGGCGCGCGAGGCACTTACACGCGTGGGGTTGGGTAACCGGTCGGGTCATCTTCCCGCACAGCTTTCCGGCGGACAACAACAACGCGTTGCTATTGCGCGCGCATTAGCTGGCAAGCCAGAAGTGCTGCTTGCCGACGAGCCCACGGGCGCACTCGATTCGAAAACAAGCGAAGAAATCATGCAGTTGCTTGAAGCTTCCAATAGCGCCGGGCAAACAATCGTGTTCATTACGCATAACCCCGAACTAGCACTGCGCGCCTCGCGTAGCGTGTCCATTTCTGATGGGCATATACAGGAAAGGACCGCCTCATGAAGCTTGCTCAAACGCTGCGTGAATCATTTTTCAATGTACTGCGTAACAAGCTGCGCACGGCGCTGACTATGCTGGGGCTGATCATTGGCATTGCATCGGTTATTGTTCTTGTTGGTATTGGCGATGGGTCAAACCGCGAAGTAGCTGCCCGCATTCAGTCGCTCGGTGGCAACATTATTTCAGCCTATGCCTACAATGGCAGCGGTTTTAACTACCAGGACATTGAGGGCATTCGATCGCGCTCGAGCATCGGCGCCATCGCTCCTTCAAAAAGTGTCTCCGCTGAAGTTTCTTCGAATCACAAGAAAATTGGCCAAGCAAACGTAACTGCTACCGACGAGGAATATCTTGAAGCTCGTAACCTTTCCCTTGCGGAAGGTCGCAACCTTTCTGTCGTTGACCGCCAAAACAAAAGCAAGGTCTGTGTCGTCGGGGAAAAAGTTGCCAAGGCGATCGGGGGAAATACTCACGCGGTTGGGAAAACACTCAAGATTAATGGTGATATCTATACCATCGTGGGCGTTATTAAATCACAGGGTGAATCGATGGGGCTCAACACCGAAAATCTGGTTACTATTCCTCTGTCCACCGCAGCCGACATGGGAACTGGCTCGTCGTTTAACGAAGCATACGTAAAGGCAGCCAGTGAAGATGATGTCAGCCTAGCAAAATCCGATGTTGAAGCATATCTTTCAACGGAAAAGAAGCTCAACGCAAATTCCTATGCCATCACAACCCAGGACGAGTTGCTCAATGCCGGGTCGTCAGTTAATCAAACTATGACGGCATTACTTGGCGGTATCGCAAGTATTTCGCTCGTGGTAGCTGGTCTCGGTGTTATGAATGTAATGCTTGTGTCAGTAGCCGAACGTGTGCGAGAAATCGGTATCAAAAAGGCTTTGGGCGCACGACGGATAGACATCATGGGTCAGTTTCTTATGGAAGCTCTTATTATCAGCATCATGGGTGGTATCTGTGGCATTGCAGGCGGACTGGCTTTTGGATACGCAGCAGGACAAACTGGGCTAGCCTTTGAACCCTCTGCGGGCGTTATTATCATAGCGGCAGCAACAAGCATTGCTATTGGATTGGTATTTGGCCTTGTACCCTCTTATCGGGCGGCACGACTCAATCCTATCGAGGCTCTACGATAATATTCATGTTGCTACTCAACCCTATCGAAGAAGCCCTGCGGTAGTACTCAATACCGTGCTATCTCGCTATCCTCCATCCTTAAGAAGCGCGACGCACTCAGCAAACCAGCCGTTATCAAGCCTTATAATTATGCTAGGGCTAGGAGCATTGCTTCAAAGTAAATGACCGATGCCGATGCTCAAAACCGATACGGTAAAAGAGCCCCATTTCTTTTACAATACCTTCGGTTAAACCAAGGAGTAGCGGCATGCGCGTATGCATTTTTACATTGGGTTCACGGGGAGATGTACAGCCATACCTTGCCCTAGCTCAAGAACTCATTCGCTGTGGACATAAAGCCGTACTTTGTACGGGCGGCTCTTTTCGCACACTCATTGAATCGCACGGCGTTTCTTTCATAGGAACCAGCTCGGACTTAATGGCCCTTGCAAAAACAGCAGAAGGCAAAACGGTCATGGAGCATCCTGTCCGCAACTTCCACAAAGCGCTTGCGCTCACTAAAAAGGTGATTAATCCCGCTTATAGAAAAACGTTGCACGAGTTTTTGGTAACCGCTCAAGACGCTGACTGCATTGTGTATCACCCAAAGGCTCTTGGTGCAGTTGATATCGCGCTTTATTACGACATTCCCTGCATCAGTATGCCGCCAATACCAACGATATACCCTATCAAGGAATTCGCAAATCTCGCATGCACCACCAGGAACCTTGGACCTTGGTTAAACCGAATGAGTTATCGGATTAATGACATGGCAGAGCGCCCGTTAATCAAACTAATAAATGATTTTCGAGTTCATGAGCTTTCTTGGAAACCGCGCAAGCCAGGAATATATACCCTGCACGATGAGAAGCGGGACATTCCTATCATGTACCCAATAAGCAGTCTGTTGTTTCCAGAAGTAACAAGCTGGAACGATCGGGTATCTTTACCTGGGTTCTTCTACACCGCTGAAAAAAATAGCAACCTTCCCGATAAGCTGCAGAAATTTCTGAGCAGCGGGCCGCAGCCAATTGCAATAACATTTAGTAGTATGCCGCTGAAGTTGCCTGATCGGTTTCTTTCTAACCTCGAAGTTGCATTGCAGCAGTCAAATAATCGTGCTGTCTTGTTAACCGGTAATAGCGGAATAGACTGTGACGATACCGACAGGATCTGCGTGCTGCCAGAGATGTCACATCAAACACTATTTTCCCATGTGAAGGCTGTGGTTCATCATGGAGGGGTGGGCACTACAGCAGCTGCATTGCGGGCAGGCATCCCCCAATTGATTATGCCTTTTTCTGTTGATCAACCTTTCTGGGCTAAAAGAATGCAGCTTCTTGGTGTTGGCGTGAACCCACTGAAAGAAAAGAACGCCACACCAGATCTACTAGTACGCCTGATGCTTGAATTGGAAAGCCCAGCCATAGTTGAAAAGGCTGCTTCAACAGGTAAGATAATTCGTGAAGAAGATGGGGTCAAAAATGCCACTCATATTATTGAGAACATGGTAGAAAAGTGGCCTTTATCACAAACGAGGAGTTGAAACCCCCTGCAAGGTCAGCGGGTGAACTTCTCGGTTGAATTGTATCATTTCTAAACAGTAGGGTAAGGAGTACGCAATGGCTTATAGCAAAGCACAAGGACGGGCAAGCGCAAAATACAATAAAGAAAAGACCATCACGAAGACGATTCGCTTTAGTCATCATGAACTTGACGTGGTTAAATACCTTGAAGCCCAACCAAATATGTCCGGCTATATCAAAAGCCTTATTCGTACAGACATGAATCGGACAGCGCACTAAACAAAACCTGTATGAGCCCACATTGTCGTGCGAACTAGAAATATGAAAAAGCCCCGACAGTGCGGCTTTACAAGAGCCCCTTTGTGGCCTCCATCAGTATGGGGAGGCTCTCCGTAAAGGCTGAGCCGAGAAGATGAGCAGCCTCTCGCATCTTTGCGTTGTCGCGTAGATACTGCGCGCCCCTCTGTGTGATGCCGAAGTCTGTACCGGCAGTAACCTCACTAGTACCGTCGTAGTATGTCTCGACGCTAACGCCGACTATCAACCCGTCGGCTACCATTGAACGGGCTACCATCGCCCAGTACACACTGCCAGCCTTTGAAATCTCGCGGGCTTTGGCGATACTCGGAGCTACATCAGCCTTAGCGCACGCCATGATATAGGCGAGCACCTTGTAGACAATCACGTCGAAATCGTCGGATGACATGGCTTAACTACCACATTTCGTCGGGAGACTGGCGATGAAGCTCTTCTATCTCTTCTGTCTCCCGCTCATACCACTCAAGATATTCAGGTGACGCGTGGCGACGTATATAATCATCTGCGGATATATCTTCATCGCAGTTAATCCACCCTTTACCCAACTTCATATTCTCTTCTTGGTATCGTTCATCTATGTAGTAACTTATCGCCATTGTTCCGCGAACCTCCTCGCGACTGCCTTGGTAAACGGTCGAGCTTGCACAGCGTGTTATCTGCAACCTTTGAGAACTCAATTCTCCAAGCCACAGTGTGCCCTCATCTCGTCAAGGCTGTAAGTCTCAAGCCTTCCCGCACGACAGGCCTTAATCTGCCTGAGAACCCCGTATTCATACTCCAGACGGTCGATCGACTCAGCAAGAACTTCGTTAATATAAAAGCTCCTCAACCTGCCTGTTTCCTTTACAAGTTGCATATATCGATCATTTAGATCACTCGGGATTCTTATGGATACCATTACCGTGCCCATAAGACTCTCCTTCATAACTGTATTGCGTGCATCTAATGTAGCATAGGTAGTTGGGCTACTAGTCCGAATAGCGTTGCTCCAAAATCTAAACGGCAAATGGTTGACGATATTTTGTACGAATGAAAGAAGCGCAAGCAGTAGCACAGAATGGAGCACCCTTGATTGAGGAGACTCCGGTTCGAATCCGGGCGCTTGTGCATATCTGAATCGTCAATCTAGAGCAGCTTCTATAGTCGACCAACTCAGGAATTAATCCATACACTCCCTTCGGAGATAACCTCTCCCACATCTTCGGCATCAGCGTCGAGATTGAAAAATATGGGAGCATAGTTTAGTGCTTGAGCGTCAGACTTCCTAATCACAATTGGGCTGTAATCGCCGCCCATTCGTTTAATTCCATCATTGTGAACGAATACAAAATACTTCTTATACTCCTCGTAATGATTAATGCGGTGCGGGTATTTTTCCTGAGCGATTTTTAACGCCTTATCAAAAGACACTACCATTGTTTATACCTTCTGTCTTAGCACACGCCATGATATAGATAAGTACCTTGTATACAATTACGGCGAAATCATCAGCGAACATGGCTACTTTTCACTTTCCGAGTATTCGGGCAGACGAACAGGATCCTCAAAGTTTCCACCGTTTCGAGCGATAACCTCTCGGGCTTCCTCTTCGATGATCTCTCCATACGACTTTATTATGTCCGAGGTAAAGGACATAAGTCAGGAAATCGTCCGTACCCTCATCCCGAATAATCGATGCAACTTGCAAGATAAAACTAGGGCAGAACCACTTTCGCAATCCCGCCCTGCAAAGTGTGACACCCCGCTACACGGTCACATTGACCGATGGCAGGAAGGTGAAAATCACTATCACCATCCCTGCTAAATAGCGGAAACCTCGGGCGAGGGGTCAACTAACACAATACCCCCGCACGAGGTGGTCACACAAATTGTACCCCGGCGAAAGGACAATGTCATGAACAGCAAAGCTGGATCACCAATCAGAACGACACTGCTCCAAAACCGTGAATTGAATGGGGTTACAAAACAACCAAGAGACCAAACAAACTCGCAAAACAGAGAATGAATGAACTCGTAAAGTTACAAGAACGTAAACCTTAAACGGAAAGTAATTGAGCGACGTATAATCGACTCGGAGATCATACCAAGGAGTGGTTATGCAACAATACGATGTCCTAGTTATTGGCGCAGGTCCAGCAGGTATTAGCGCTGCTGTCTATGCTGCTAGTCGCGGCAAGCAAGTTGGTTTATTTGAAGCGCAGGCTGTGGGCGGCATGATTGGACGCGTTTCTACCGTAACCCATTACGCAAGTGTCGCGAGCGGTGAAACAGGCGCACAGTTTGCTCGCAGGCTCGAAGAGCAAGCGATCGATGCAGGTGTTGACATTATCAGAGAGCGCGTTGTACTCGCTAAACTCACAGATGAAGAAAAGTCTGTTACCACCACTGCTGGGAAAACCTTTGGTGCACCACGCATCATCCTTGCCAACGGCCTAAAGAAGCGAGAGCTCGGCATTCCTGGCGAAAAGCTTGCTTGCAAAAGCGCTCAATTTGAAGCTGGAAAGTTCCAGAGCAAAAACGTGTATGTAATCGGCGGCGCTGACGGCGCTGTTAAAGAAGCCCTGTATCTGGCGCGCTTCGCAAAGAAAGTCTCGATCATCTGCGTCGAAGATGAACTTGCGTGCATTTCTCAATTTAGAGAACCAGCACTGTCTGCAAACAATATTGAAATTATCCCTTCTTCCCGCGTAACGGCGCTTGATGGCAAAGGAATCGTCGAGCGGCTTCATATCGAATCACTCCACAGCGGACAGACAACTGAAATTGACGATCCAGGCTGCGGTGTCTTCGTGTTTGCCGGCGGCACCCCCGACACGGCACTCTATACTGGTCAGATAGAACTGGATAACGGATTTATCCAAGTAAACGAAGAAATGGCGACAAGTTTGCCAGGTGTTTGGGCTGCTGGGGATATCCGTGTTAAGCAGGTGCGTCAGGTTGCAACTGCGGTGGCTGATGGTGCCATCGCCGGTATTAACGCGGCGCGCTAAACGCAAGCGGAAACCCCGTAATACGATAAGCTCAATTAACTGCTAAACAAATTAACTCGTCAGATAAGGGTATAGTGGATGGTCTGAAACACCATCAGATAGGAGTGCTGTGAAAAACGACCGCAAGACTGCATATCAAGGTAAGCACGCAGTGTCGCCTGGACCCTCTCAAGTCTCCTCGACAACGCCAGTTGTCCCTTTACGTCCTTCCATTGAAAAAGGCAAGAAATCCAGTTCACTTACTCGTCGTGGGTTTGTAGCACTCGGCAGTGTGGCCGTAGTAGGTATCGCGGGTGGCTTTATCTACACGCACCGATCGGTCGCCCTTACCCTTAATGGATCACCCATCAGCGTTCCTGTCGGCATAACTGCTCAAGAGCTCATAGATTCTCAGGGTCTTTCCCCTCAACCGGGCAATCTTATCTCTGTTTCTGGCAATACGCTCACGCAAGGGGCTGGCGATGCGTTTTCGCTGACGGTTGACAATAAACTCTTTTCCAAAGAAGAAGCAGCAAACTGGCATGCCGCAGGAGGCGAAACGGTCGAAATTGGCAACGGTGCTGACATCATGGAAGATTACGATGTCACAATCGAAGAAACACAGCCCAAGCTCGAAACGACCGGCATTAAAGGCGGTGCTGTTCGCTACGTGTCTCAGTGGGGCAAAGTTGGGAAAAAGGAAATCCGCACGGGCAAAAAATCAGGCGAGGTTGCCGATGGGGACGTGCTGCAAGAAGCGCAAAATTGCATTATTACCAATTGCAATATCACCCCTGATAACAATCAGAAAGTCGTGGGTATCTCCTTTGATGACGGCCCCAGTAGTTTTACGCAAGACTATCTTGATATCCTCGCTGACCGCAATGTAAGTGCCACCTTTTTCAATATTGGCAAGAATGTTGATAGCTTGTCGGATATCCCACCAAAGGTCATCGCAGCTGGTCACCATATTGCAAGCCACACATATTCACACCCGTTCCTTACTAAAGATACTCCCGAAGAAGTAAGGAATGAACTCTCGCAGGCAGCTGAATCCATCAAGCAGGCAACCGGCGTAGAAACCACCATGCTACGCCCACCCTACGGTGACTTCGATATGAATTCGTGGCTTGCAAGCGGCGGGCTTATCTCATCAGAGATTCTCTGGAACCAGGACACCTTGGATTGGAAACAACCTGGCGTCGACAAAATTGTTTCGAATGCTCTTTCTGGCATTAAACCAGGCGCTATTATTCTTATGCACGATGGTGGCGGTAAGCGCGACCAAGACCTTGAAGCCCTGCCCAAGATTATCGATTCACTGATGGCAGATGGCTACCGCGTACTCAGCGTCAACGACCTTATGAAGACCGACAGCTCTATTCCTGCTGATATCGCCGATGGCACCGCGAGGATGCCTGACGACGCTGTGTGGCCCACTGAACTTGCATAGGCTAAATCTTGCTAAGCCGAAGATGGAGCTTTACTTGCGCTGAGATCGCATAATTCTTATCGGTTGGCCATGCGCAACAGTAATTGTTACGCCCTTAGTATCCCACTAAGCGATTGCAACTGCGCGCCGTATGCGCTGCTCATAACCCATCTATGTATCGTCGGAAACAGGAGCGTTTTCTTTTGTTGAACTACCGAAATGAAAGAAGGGCGAAAAACTACTTGGCCTGGCCTTCTGCAGCGCTTCATCACGTAGAACTGCACCAAAGTCGGATATAACGCGAAACACAAATTCCCGTTCCTGCGGGCTCAGACGCACTCCCTTTTCGATAACCGTTCTGATATTAGATGGCAGATCTTGTTGGAAATCTGCAAAGGTCGGCACGCCAGCAGCGGCAAGCACTGCATATACCGTATCGACTAACCGTTCGCGGTCTTCTTTGTCATGTTGACGCAACCATTGATCCAGCGCGGTATCAAACCAGATAGCCGAAGCATTTAGCCCATCTTTGCAAGCGAATTTTGATCCTTCCACCTGCCAGGTAAATGGCTCGTGCTGAAAGACGGCATGAGCCGATGAGTAAACAACGTGATAGTGGTCGTTACGTTCAAGAATCATTCCGAACATCGACGATTCGGGCACTGTTTTGTGATAGATCGTTTCAAACGCCGCTGTGGCACCACGCGGTGACGGGTCTTCAAGAAACGACGGCCCATCGTGGTTATAGACGCCCTGAATACGACTAAACACCACATCGGCGCAGGTGAGTGCTGCATATTCAGCAAGGTTGCCGCCTTTTGAATGTCCACCAACAATGAGGAACCCTGGTAGTGCATCGGCAATACCCGAAAGATAGGCAGCGGCCGAACGATGTGAGGGAATGACCTCGATAAAGCTGAGGTTGAAGTCTTCTTTCCACCCCGCAAACGTTCCGTCGGTTCCCCGAAAAGCAACATACGAAAGACAACCGGCGCCCGGCTTACTTCCCGCTACGCCCGTATTCGTGAGGATAAAAGTCGTAGCACTGAATTGTTTTTCTATTGCCTCCGATATTTCATCGGCATAAAAAGCCACCACTACATCGCGCAGGCGGCGGCTCGCGCGACACGCCTGTAAAAACGGCTGCGTCTCTTTAGAATCCTCAAGCCAATTACCTTGCATGATCGCGCTGATATCACACAGAGACAGTACATCGTGTAGTCGCACGCCCTGCGGCGAAGAGGCGTCAAGTACAACAGATGGAACACGTGAACATGCCCTCTCCCACCTGAGATAACACAGCGAAGAAAAAACAAGTGAATCGACTTCGTTGAAAGGAAGTTCGTCGAAGGTACGCTGCTCACGTTCAAGGTATGACACGATATTTTCCATGGCACTACCAGCTATCAGTCAGCAAGGGATGCACGATAATAACGCACCGCTATCTGTGTGCGGTTCTTAAGGCCCAGTTTGGCAAGGATCGTACTGATGTGATTGCGCACTGTTCCTTCGCTCATATAAAGCGTCTGTGCCACTTCAGCATTATCGAGGCCCTCTGCAACTGCTTCAACCACTTCGTATTCACGATCGGTTAATACAGAAAATGTTTCGGCACGCAGGCGGTCGGCCGAAAAGTCCTCAACAGATCGACTAAAGGCGCCGGTTCGCTCAAGAATGTCACCTTCTAAAACGCTCATTCCTGCCATAGCGCTACGCAAAGCTGGGGCAATCTGGGCGATATCTTGCTTAATTAGATAGCCACGCGCACCCATTTTGAGCGCTCGCACAAGATATTCATCGTCCGAAAACGTCGTCAAATAAACGATGCGAGCATTCGGATGGGTCTTAAGTATCACTTCTCCCGCAGAAAGCCCATCGCCAGCAGGCATCTGGATATCCATGAGAAGAATATCGGGGTTCAGCTGGCTGTAAAGGGTAACTGCCGCAGGACCGCAATCCGCCTGTCCAACCACCTCGATATCCCCTTCGGCTGAAAGAATAGCAGCCAGAGACCGCACAACAATGGGATCGTCATCGACGATGATTACCCTCATGAGACCTCCTTGGGAAAGGTAGCAAACACAGTGAATCGCGGAGTTTTAAGAAAGTCTATCATGCCCCCAAGCGATTCAACCCGATCCTGCATCGACCGTAAACCTAAGCCTCTTTCTTGATCGAGAAGATGGGTAAGCGAACTTTCACCTGTTTCACCGCTCGTTTCATCGCCCGATGGTAGCGTGCCATCGTTTTCTACCGTAAGACGCCAGAAGGAAGGATACTCGACAACTGTCACCCATGCACGCTGCGCCTGCCCATGCTTTGCTGCATTCGTAAGCGCTTCCTTTGCCACCGCTACAATGCATCGAGAAACAGCAGGTGGCACTGCGTCATCAAGCGTGCAGTTCACACGAACATCGCTAACGCCGCAATGCAACGCAACCGCATTGAGCGCCGTTGGCATGTCCTCCCCTTCATCAGAAAGGGCATGTACGCTTTTGCGCATCGAATCGAGCGCGGTATTCAAAGTGGCCTCTATTTCAGCGAGCTCCTTATCGAGTGCCACACCGAGAGGCGCATTTAGTGGCACTACCTCAGAAGAACCATTCGGCACTCCGTGAGGGGAATTATCCAGTGCTGTGTTGGAAGAACCATTCAGTACCCTATTAGAGGACGTATCCGACACCGCGTTAGAAAAGCCATCCACCGCTACCTGAGAAGAGCTATCAGGCACCTCGCTGGAAGGGCCGTCAAATGAATAACCAGAAGTACAGGATATACGCAGGGCTTTCACTTGAAAGATGAGCCGTGTCAGTAGATGTCCAACGTTATCGTGAATATCTCGCGCAATGCGGGCACGTTCCGAAAGAGTTGCCGCGCGAATTTGAGCATCCTGAGCCTCATGAAAACGCGCATTGGCCCTTTTCAGCTTGAGCATTTCCTGCTGCAATCCATCTCGCAACGCATGGGATTGTTTAACTGCCTGGTGAACCTGAGCACTGCGAACTCCCAGCAATAAAGCAGAAAGGCAGATAACGGCACTCACTAAAACAAGCACCCTACCTGCCTCGTGCGCCGACAGCACAATAAACGCTCCGAAAAACGGAAGGCTGCAGACAACTGGCAACAACACCCAGCTGCGAGAACGAAGAACACCCTGGCGTGCCAAATCGTACACAACAAGCGGCAACCCAACAAACGACCACGGCATGCCAAAAAAGCTTGCGCAGACATACGCGATGGGCGCAACCCATGCAAACGAATTCGTCCGAAAAATGATGCAGGATGCGCTTATCAGAATGGCGGCAAGCAGCCATGCCACTAAAACAGCATCGACTGTGACAGCATCAACCATGCTCCCAATAAGGGCAGACGCAACACAGAGGCAAATCAATAGCCCTTTATCCACAAGCTCATTCATGGGGGTGATTATATGACAAATGTCATGCCTTTCTTGACCTTGAAGTGACAGCGCTCACTTCCCCACTTCCACTGATGCACAGACAATACAAACAAGAAAATTCAACCTATTGGAAAGGAGAGCACCATGACCGACGAAGCAGTTGCCGTATCGGGACTGGTGAAGCGCTACAAGGAAACGGTAGCGGTCGATGGACTGTCATTCAAAATAGCCCAAGGAGAAATATTTGGCCTACTTGGACCAAACGGCTCAGGTAAAACGACCACTATCAATTGTATCCTCCAGCTGCTTTCCTACGATAAAGGTACTATCAACGTTTTTGGCAAGCCGATGAGCGCCACTGCGTACGACTTGAAACGACGTATCGGCATCGTGCCACAGGAAGTAGCCGTTTTTAACGAACTTTCCGTACGTGAAAACATCGATGCATTCTGCGCTCTATACGTTGCCGATAAAAACCAGCGACGTGAACTTGTGGATGAGGCAATTGCATTCGTAGGGCTTGAAAAGTTTTCGAAGTTCCGCCCAAAAAAACTGTCTGGCGGACTCGTACGCCGCCTGAATATTGCCTGCGGTATCGCTCATAAACCTGACTTGATTATCATGGACGAGCCAACCGTAGCAGTTGATCCACAGAGCCGTAACGCCATACTCGACGGCATCGAACACCTCAACGCACAGGGCGCTACCATCATCTATACCAGCCACTACATGGAAGAGGTCGAGCAACTCTGCCATCGCATTATGATTATGGATCGCGGACGCGAGATTGCCAGTGGAACTGCCGAAGAATTAAAGGCCCTCGTTGGTCTGGGAGAACGCATCAGTGTCGAAGTACGCGATGGGGTAGATGAAGCACTGCTTGAAGCGCTCCGTCGCCTCCCTCATGTACGAACAGTTTCCTACACGGCAGGCCGTCTGCTGGTGGACTGCACCGCTGGCGCTCACAATCTTACTGATGTAATCAGCTGTCTCGCCGAGCGAAAGATAGCCTACGGTGGTCTTTCCTCTGAGCCACCAACGTTAAACGACGTATTTCTGGAAATCACTGGACGCGCCTTACGTGATGAGGTGTAGGCGATGTATACACTCTTCAAATATCAGGTGATACGACTCTTCCGCGATAAGATGGTCCTCATCTGGGCATTTATATTTCCTGTTATTCTTTCACTGCTGTTTATGGCCATGTTTTCGGGTCTTGCGAACTCTTATGCTGCTCACGCTATCGACTTCGGTGTTGTAGCAGATTCCGCTTATGACAAAGCACCTGGCCTCAGTACGCTCGTCGAAAAAATTTCAGATGCTCATGGCGAAAACCATCTTATTAACGCCACTTCGTTTACTTCTGCACAAGAAGCTGAAGAAGCGGTTCAAGAAGGTTCCATTTCGGGATATCTCGATGTGGAAGAGGGCAATCCCACCATTCATGTCACTCCTTCACTTTCAGAAACAGAGCAGACAGCTATTCCTATTATCAAGGCTGTTATAACGTCGTATATCCAAACGCGCGACCAGGCTGAATCCCTTGCTAAAAATGGTAAACTCGATGCTCAAGCACTAGCACAACTGCAAACTCCCCATATCTCAACAGAGCGAGAGCAAATTACACAAGCACCAAGCGACCCACAAGTGCGTTATTACTTTTCGCTTCTGGCATTTGCCTGCGGCATGGGCGTTATGGTTTCGCTAGCTGCCACACAAGATGCCATGCCCGACGCTTCAGAACTCGGGGCGCGTCGAGCAATGGCCGGTGTTCCCCGTTGGCGTGTACTGGCAAGTATATTTATGGGTTCGTGGCTCTGCACCTTAGTCTGCTTACTTGTCGCCTTCTACTTTATACGAATCGTCGTAGGAATTAATTTCGGAGAACACGTAGAACTCTGTCATATCGCCATTGCCGCAGCAAGCTTTATGTCCTGTGCAGCTGGCATGGCTCTTGGAACTTTCAAACGTATAACAGGCGGTATTGTCAGCGGCATTATCACTCTGCTGTCGCTATTCACCGGCCTGTATGGCAGTGCAGCCATGAGTTTTGCAAGTACCTTTGAACAAAATTTCCCCTTGCTTGCTTCCTTAAATCCCCTGTGGCAAACAGCGCACGGCTTTTACAGTCTGCTGTATTACGACACACTCGATCCGTTCTTTCAAAATTGTACAGCGATCCTGATAATGGCTGCCGTATTCTTCACCGTCGCCTTAATTCGTATGAGGAGAATGAGCTATGCACGTCTTTAGAACCGCGCTTAAGATTGTTGCAGCGCATCGACTTTACATCTTAATCTATCTGGTGCTTATGAGTATGTTTGGCCTGTTTACCGGACAGCCATCAACAGGCGCCACTGATCAAAACACCAATAGTGCACCCACGGTAGCCGTAATTGATCGCGATGGGAGCACAATTTCACACGGTGTAACTACCTACCTTGAATCAGTCGGCACGATTCAGACAGTGGCTGATACAAAACGAGCACTGCAGGATGCTACCGCGCAAGGTACCATCCAATACATCCTGATTATTCCGCAAGGATATGGCAGCGCCTTGGAACAGGCGGCCACGAGCGGCGAGAATGCTCCAGCGCTTGAGACTATCGTGAGCTATAAATCAGCTGAAGGTTCGCTTATGGATGCACGTACCGAAGCGTATCTCAATCAGATTTATAACCAGATAGCTATCGCCCAGTCTTCCCCCGCTGAAGCAGTCGCTTCTGCACAAGAGACCATGGCACAGGCTGCTGAGGTGAAATCTATCGAACAGGACACTACCCCGCTGCCGAATAATCTTATTATTTTCTTGCGCTTCTCAATCTATCCGATATTCGCTTTCAGTGTTATTGCGATATCTGTGTTTATGACCGCCCTCAATCGGCGAGAAGTGGCAGGGCGACTGCGGGCAACATCACTTACTGGATTTTCACGCGGCACCCAAGTGTTTTTTGCCTGCCTTGCCGTTGGGATAATCGGTTGGGCCTGGATAACTGCTGTAGGTTTCGGCTACTTCCAAAACGACATAGCAGCACAGGCATTGCCACTATTCGCTGTTGCTGCCGCAGCCTTACTTGCCTATGCGATTACCTCGGCATCGATTGGTTTTCTTTTGGGACAGCTCGGACTTGATGAACGTATAGCTAATGCCATCGCAAACATCTTCGGCATGGTGCTTTCTTTCTTAGCTGGCGCTTGGGTACCGGTAGAATATCTGCCCGATGCAGTAGTGGCCGTATCTCACTTCACACCAGGATACTGGGTAAGCCAAGCTATTGGCGGCACGCAGTACGTAACGTCTATATCCTTTGAAGCGCTCTCGCCACTATTCGCCGATTGCGGTATATGCCTTCTGTTTGCTGCAGCTCTTTTCGCTGTTGGATTGGCAGTAGGGCGCACAAAGGCAAGCTCAGCGGTTTAACCTATAAACCACCCTGCTTAATCATTGTCATTGGCACGTTTTGACACTCCATATAAGATACTAAGTACACCTCACCGTACAATGGTGAGGTGTACTTATGTACGATGTGCTTGTCTGGGATATACCATTTCCCTGAACGGAGCTATCCATGGCGCAAGACAGCCTAAGCGGGCAACGTGGCCAAGCAGACCAGGTGACAACCAATTTGAATAACTTGAATGCTCAAAGCAGTCAGAATAGCAAAAACGCTCATGAAGACTTGAGTGACAAAACCATGCAGAACAACCAGGACAATCAAAGCAAGGTTGTCCTTATAACAGGTGCCAGCAGCGGTATTGGATTCGCCGCGGCACAACAACTCGCACAAGCGAGTTATGTCGTATATGGTGCCGCACGGCGAGTTGAAAAAATCACCGAACTTGAAAAATATGGCGTGCATGCGATCAAACTTGATGTAACCGATGAACAATCCTGTAAACAGGCTGTTCAGACGATTATTGATGAACAAGGACGCATTGATGTGCTGATCAATAATGCTGGATACGGAAGCTATGGCGCCATCGAAGATGTGCCGCTTGATGAAGCGCACCGCCAATTCGACGTGAATCTTTTTGGCGTGGCTGCCTTAGTAAAGGAAACAATGCCGTATATGCGCCAACAACAGGCAGGAACCATCATCAACATATCGAGTGTTGCAGGACGTATGGTTACCTTTATGGGTGGTTGGTATCACGCCACCAAATATGCTCTCGAAGCATTCTCAGATGCCCTCCGCATGGAAGCAGATGCTTTTGGTATCAATGTTGTCATCATAGAACCAGGTGGCATTAAGACCCCTTGGGCAGATATTGCCGCTGATCACTTGGAAGAATCCTCACAAAATGGCGCTTACAAGGAAGTTGCCCAGCAAACCGCACAGACCATACGTAACCTGTATGCCAGCAACGCAGTCAGCAGCCCCGATGTTGTCGTAAACGCCATTGTTAAGGCAGTGGGCTCCCCTCACTCAAAACCACGTTACCTTATTGGATCTGGCGCAAAGCCACTGGCTTTCTTACATGCGGTGTTGCCCACCCGTGTGTTTGATCGGTTTATCAAGCGCATAATGTAACTGTCTGACCCTCAAGCTACTTGGTTGTTCCTTTAGAGCAACTAAGTAGCTAATTGACACTATAAATCGTACAAAAATCGAATAAATACCTACTATTATTCTGTGTCGAGGCTCATCTGCAGTAGATGCACATTTTTACGCAGTTCACGCGCAACGTTATCAGTGATCTTGCCCTCGTTGCGCAGGTGTCTGATCTCGTCAAGTTCAATATCGAGCACATAGGCATCAACCTGGTCGGCATACTTACGCGCTTGGCCAAACTGCTCAGCGAATGACGTACCCCCTACCTCAGCAGGTTGGTCACCTGTAGAATCATTCAGCATGTCGGAAACGAGCGTTTGCCGTTGGCTGATGCGACTTTCAAGCGACTCAATCGCCGCACGATGTTCGTTGATAAGCACCCGAGCCGCCGCAGCACGCGTATTGTTCTGTGCTCCTGCTGCCGTATCTGCTGGTGATTCTATTTCTGTTATCGTATCTGTCTGCACTTCCGCTTTTTCTTGCGCATCTAGCTGCAATGTTGAGCCGCCTCTCGAATCGGACCCCACTTCTACAGCCGTTTTCGCATCCGCCCTCACTTCTGCTTTTAAATTGCCCGATGCCAATGAAGAAGAAGCGATAACCTCTTCCAGATAATCAATCGCAGCTTGTTCAAGTTCAATCGCATACAAACAGGCAATGTAGTACAGCTGCTCATCGGAGCTATTCATCTCTTCGCCATAATGTTGACGACGACGCGCCGCGATTCCCAAGAGACCAATGATGACATGGACACGCGATCCCACCCGTGCACTCTGGGTATAGCCAATCGAGCGCCGAATACCATTGAACATGGCTTGATACGTAGTGCGCTCTTTAAAGCTCAGCGACGAATCCTCCTTGATGGAAGACTCCAGTTCATTCATCATGGCGCGCTGCTTTTCGTGCACTTCGTCGTTGAGTTCTCGCAGCGCCGCTCCGCACTGATCGAGTTCCATGCGTTCGCGCACTAACCGCGTACGATAGCGCATGATGGTCAAGCGCAAGGCGGGCGTGTATTCAGAATCCGCGTGCTCAACCTGCCAACTGCGCAACTTTTGAATCGTTCGTTCCAAAACCTCTATTGTTGCGCGCCGCAGGGCACGGTCATCGTCTGCCGCAGCGTCGTCATCCTTTGGAATCAGACGCGGTAAAGTGGTATCAGCAAGCAGCAGCGTCAGCAAAATAACGCCGGCAGCCAAAAAGATCAGAAAGTCGCGCGCAGGAAACAGCACTCCATTATCAAGCGTGTAGGGAATAGTAAAAATAATGGAGAGCGTAACGGCACCCTTAGGTCCCGCTATGGTCATCACCAGCGCGTTTTTTAAGGCGTTGCGAATATGTGTTATACCGCGTTCGCCGGTTTCTTCGTCGCGATGAATAAGCTCCATTGCTGCAATCCACAGAAAACGGCAGAGCACAACAAGGAAAGTGATACCAACAACAAGTCCTACCAGTTCAAAGAAGGAAAAATCGCCGTTAAGTGTAGGGGATACCGCCTGCGGCAGCTGCATACCCAGCATCACGAAAATCACGCCGTTGATTAGAAAGACAATGACTTCCCAAAAGCTATTCGACACCATGCTTTGTCGCGCCAAATCAGTTGAGACAAGGCGCGGTGAACGATCGCTCATAACAAGCCCTGCAGCCACCACTGCCAAGATGCCGCTGACATCAAGCGCTTCAGCCAGCAAAAACACAATAAACGGTGTGAATACTTCGTAAAGCACATGAACCGTTGTGTTCTCAACACCACTCCGTCGCAGAATTCGCGACGTAGCGGTTGCTATAAACCCGAAGAGAAGTCCCGCCACAATACCGCCAACGAACAACACTAAAAAGGTTCCACCGGCTTCGCTTGCTGAAAAAGCACCAGTTGTTACTGCTGCAATAGCAAACTGGAATGACACGACGCCCGACGCATCATTGATGAGTGATTCGCCTGAAAGTAGCGTACTCTGGCGACGCGAAAGGTTGACCTGCGACCCCAAAGCACCAACAGCAGCAGCATCGGTTGGGCCAAGCGCGGCAGCCAAGGCAAAAGCCGCTGCCAGGGGTATCGAAGGGACAATCCAATTGAGGGTAAAACCCACCACTAGCACAGTGGCTAAAACTAAGCCGATAGCTAACGAAAGAATGGATCCTTTATTCGTCCACAGCGCACGAATATTCGCCTCGCGCGCTTCATTAAAGAGCAATGGCGCAATAAACAACACCAGAAATAGCTCCGACTCGATGTAGACCTCATTGACTGCAGGCAAAATAAGGGCAGCAATAAGACCGATAGCTATCTGAGCCAAAGGAAGCGATACGCGCCTAACCACCTGGTCGAGCACGGCAGAAAGAATCACGCACGCAAGCAGAATAAGAACAAGTTCAAAGGTTTCCACAGATATCCTTTCGCGAAAGCCGCTTTATTCTGCCGTATTCATCGGTATGCGCGCAATCCACTGCTGCACGGGAACAAAATAACTACTGCCCTATCCTTCTCGTGAGTCCTCGTATGGGATTCTAAACTGCTGCAACAGCTTCTTGAAATTATCCTGAGCACTAAGTGCCGTGCCTTCAAGATATCCCGGTTCACGACGGTATTCTGCAAGACCCCGATAGTAGAAGGTTTTAATATCGTCGGTAATGATAAAAGGCACCACGTTATGCTTGAGACATTCCTTTAACATGATGAGCCTTCCAATACGCCCGTTTCCATCTTGAAAAGGGTGAATACGTTCGAAGCGCCAGTGAAACTCTAAGATATCGCCTATGCCCATTTGATCCTGAGCCTCATACCAATCAAGAAGATCAGCCATAGACTCCGCCACTTTTTCGGGTTCTGTGGTCATAACACCACCAACCTCGTTAGGAAGCTGCTTATAGTCGCCCACAGCGAACCATTCGCGCGTCGCATCCTTGGTTCCGGTCTTGAGCATAAGGTGAAGCCGCTTAATGTATGCCTGAGTCAGCTGCTTACCCGCCGTGTCTATAATGTAATCAATGCAGTTGAAGTGGTTTACCGTTTCTATTACATCATCGACGTTCACCACACCTTCTTGCGCGCCGATAGTTCTGGTTTCGAATATAAGGCGCGTTTGGTCGTGCGTGAGCTTACTACCTTCGATGTGATTAGAGTTATAGGTCAAATCTATTTGCAGGCGGTGATAGATACCACCCGGCATCCCCGCGTCTTTTTCGTCGCGCAACACCTGTAAAAAGCCACGTTGCTTTAATTTTTCCGACAGCATCCTACTCGGTTTTTCTGCATCGGCAGGGATATTCCAGGTTTTGCCAGTAATAAAAGCTCCAGGCACGCGCCCCTGAGCGCAGTAGTTGCGCACCGATCGTTCCGATATGCCCCACATATCAGCCGCCTGCTTCACTGAAACGAAATCCTGCATCGTTGTTTGTTTCCTCTATCGGCAATTATTATTTAAATTATATACCTATTTTTCGTATTATATTGCCGATGAGGTATATACTTGCCTGCCTCTGTCAGATACAGGAAACCTTTGGGTTTTGTAAGGGCAGCTCAATCAGATTTTGCTCTCGTTTTGATTAGAAAATCTTTGCTTAGGCTTGAGGGGTTAAAGGACAAAAAATAACACAGCTGGAGTTTAAAACCCCAGCTGTGTCGTTCTTCTATTTCGTTAGGAAGATATACCTATTACCCTCTTTTAAAGCGACGAACAGCACCAAAAGCACCCAGCACTAAAGCGGAACCAGCAACGATACCTGCAACTGGCAGTAATCCCGTATCTCCCGTTTCGGGAAGAATGTTTGTTGTCTTCTCGGGCTCGTCTCCATTAGAATCAGGTGACGGAGACGGATCCGGGTTAGGAGACGGCTCTGGGTCTGGGGTTGGATTGGGTGTCTGACCATCTTGAGCCGAATAATTAACGTCTTCAACAATGTCATCCATCGTAACCGTCATGCCAGTCACTTGATCCCTGTCGGCGGTATAACCTGCGATTACCGGCGTCACAACAGTCGTGTAAGACGTTTTGTCAGATGTCCATGCACCAGTCGGCGTTGTCTGACCAGTAACTTTATCCTTCGTTACGCTGCGGGTCCAGTGAGCTGTCTGCACATTGTCTGCCGGGTTCAGACTACCAGCACCATGATAACGAACCGTCAACGTGACATCCTTCGTTTCCTGAGCACTTTCTGTGCCGTGCTTCAGATGAACCTCAAATTGCTGAGGCGTACTACTAAAAGAAGCACCGCCGCTCGGGTAGTTATCAGACACGAGCTCATAGCCCTGGTTTTCATAGTTATGGATAGTCGGCGCAGTAGTATATGAATCCGTTGTCCCATATGCCCCGGTCAATTCCTTGGTTTCAAGAGTTGCACCCGTCGTATCATCAATGTAGGTTACAGTTACTTTACCCTTGTTCGCTGAGTAAACGAAGTAGACCTCTTTATCGTTACTTTCAAAGGGAATTGATGTCGCAGTAGTCAACTGCTGACCAGGAACGCCCGTTACGGGGTTATTGACCGTTATTAACGTATAACCTGCAATGGTCTTTGGCTGCGTATTGAAATCAGGCGACTGAGCAGCGACAGGAGAACCAGCGGGGAACCCATAACCAAAGGCGCGCGTGTCAATTTCGTGACCATCGGTGTCCACATAGCGCACAGTAACTTTGCTCTGTCCTTCTGAGCGTGCACTTGAAATCCGCGTTGAAGCCTGGAAGTTGTTGGTCTTCTGCTCTGTTATGGTGCCGTCGTCCGTCACGGAATAGCGCGTCGACGTGCCGCGCACGGTATTAACGACGGATTGATCCGAGAAGAAAAATGCTGTTACATGATTGAACCCATGCAGGATATTGGTATGAGCCAGAACACTATTTGCATGCGCGTTCACAGCATCCGTTCGATCGATTTCCTGATACTGATCGCTGTATGATGCCATATCGTCTTGTGAACGCACGTCATGATACGTTAACGAACCTGGACCAGTAAGCTTGCCAAAGTTGTAAGCAAACGTATAGGTGCCGTCGCTATTTTCTATCATAACGCGAGAATTTGGTCCCGCTGCCTTCAGCGCCTGTATTATCTGTGTATCTGTTGCGTCAGCCGGAAGTGTCACAGCAGTCGCCGACCCATTATCGACCGACAATCCAGTCGAAGAATCATTTTGCACGATATAGGTACCATCTTCGCTGAGCTTCGGCGATACAATACCAGGCTTGTTAGACATAAGCGTATTAATCACGCTTGATCCTATAGTTGTCGCCCGCTGTATGGTAATAAGATCACCTTCAGGAATACCTGTATCCCCTGGATTCGTGCCATTGGATGACAGCATATTATTCATGTAATTCGCATCAGATATACCCGTAGCGATATCAATTCGATCGTTCGCACTGTCGTAAGCATACGTATTGGTAGAAAAGTCTCCCACGTCTTTCGGGAACGTCCGCGGCACCGGTGTGAAGGTAAAGGAAGATCCATTAATGGTCAGCCCAATACTGCTATGACTTGATGTCGCCTGCAGGTACGTACCAGATGCCGGACTAACGTTTGCCAAGATTGCCCGCTGCGACCCATTGGGAAGGGCAGCAAAGCTGCTGTCTACCGTGATGACATATGCCAGATCAGAGGGATTGGAATGGTCGAATTCCAGTGTTCCAACTCCACCAATATTTACCGCAGTGTCAGAACTAAGCGCCCGATAATAGGCAGCATAACTGTTGTTCGTAAGGGTCACCGGAATACGGATCTTGTCGCCCGCATGAAGCGTGCCATCTTGAGTAAGCGTAAACTTAAGCTCAATGCCGGTAATGGTTACTTTTTGGCCAGTGATATTCTTGGTATCGCCAGCATGCATAGCTGTACCGCCAGCTGTAACAGTGGCGCTGAAATCACTAATTGGTGAGGCAAGAGGAGCACGTAAAGCGCGTGCGTAGAGTTCATTTTCGGGGAGTTCGGTAGCTATTTCTTCGCTCGACTCTCCCGACGAAAGGGCTTCAGAGGAATCTAGATTGATTGATTGATTGATTGATTGATTGATTGATTGATTGATTGATTGATTGATTGCGATTCTTCCGCAAACGCATGGTGCGTTGCAAAGGACATACCAATGGCTGCCATTGCTCCAACAAGAGCAATTGCAATGGCACCTACGCCAAATCTTCGCGCAAAAGACCCGGGGTAGTCACTTTTGTATAAAGTTACATTTTCCATATCTTCCCTCTAAAACAAAAAACAAGACTATATGAAAGTTTAAAGTAACTTTTCTGATTTAGGAATAGCTTTTGCCACCGCATTGCTCTTCCCATACAGAAAACACGAAATGTACTACCAGTCAATTTGCGCTATATAGCCGGTTGCGTAGCCGTGCTGCTATCTCTCAGCAGCACTCGCACGTTCAAGTGCTTCCACAACCTGCGGAATACTCTCAATCGAGATCATCGTGTAATTCATGACAAACCAGGCTGTCGAAGTACTTTCATTGGTTATTTCAGCATCATCATTAATTGCTGCAATGTCTTCGCTGATCAGTGATGATATGCCAAGATTAAACCGGCTAAGCGGATCAAGTAATATTCCCTGTTCGCTTGCCGATTGCGCAAATGCTTCTTCATTAACTCTGGTAATACCCATAAGAAAATTGATGCCCGCATCAAGCGATTTCAACCGAAGTCGCGGCGCAATAGATGAAGCGCGCAAGGCCGAAACCAGCGCATCTTGCACGGTGCGATAACGCGCACGCAGACGATTTATATGACGCTCGAACGCACCACTTTCCATAAAATGCGCGAGCACCAATTGATCAAGGGCGCCAACCGTACATGCGTAAAAACCGAGCTGATCATGATAGCGCTGCATCCAATGCACCGGCAGAACCGCATATCCAATACGTAATCCTGCCCCCAACGTCTTGGCAAAGGTGTTCAGATAAATAACCTGCCCAAGCGTATCGATACTCGCAAGAGTTGGCAGTGGACGACCCGCCAAGCGAAACTCGCAATCGTAATCGTCCTCGATAATTAATCGATGCGCATCTTGAGCTGCCCATGAAAGTAAATCATAGCGTGCAGCAATTCCCATAGCCTGCCCCGTTGGAAACTGATGCGAAGGCATCACATGCGCGGTATCGCAGGTGCTCGCCCGTAAAGCGGAAAGGCTCATACCTTCTTCAGTTAATGGCAGTGGCTGCGTATGTACACCCATAGCCTTATAAATATGCTGCAGACGCGGATATCCCGGTGTTTCAAGAGCTATTTCTCGGTCGCGACCTGTCAACTGCACGATCAGCTGGTACAGATATTGCGAACCTGCAGCAATCAATATCTGATTGGGATCAACGTCCATCCCTCGAAATCCTCGGAGGTGCGCACAGATCGCCTGACGAAGACGATGTGATCCTTGTCCTGATGAGGCTGCCAATAGGCTGTTTGCCCCTTCTTCGGACAGTACCGCTCGGGTCGCCTGTGCCCACCCTTCGTATGGCAATGTACCAGCCCCTGCTGCATTGCCGCAAAAATCAGCGAGTGGCACCGCTGAATACTTTTGGTCGTTTGCGCTGCTGGGAGTGTTTGCGTTTGCGGTATCAATAACGCTCGCAATATTGAAGGGGCTTGCCGTACTACTGGAATGCGCACTACCAATGAAATTGGTAGCATTGATGGAACTGGCAGTACCACCATAAGCATCCGACCAGTTGTTGCCATTCAGAAACACCGGTGTTTCTGAATGCGTTGATATATGTGTTGGCGCATGTGTTGCCGACGTCGCTAGCCTTCCACCAATCCGCGGCGCAAGTCCCTTGGGTATATCGCAGACATAGTATCCCCGCCGCTCTCGCGCCTGTACATATCCTTCGGCCACCAGCTGGCGATACGCGCCTTCCACCGTAATAATGCTAATACCTAAATGGTCAGCAAGGCTTCGTTTGGATGGTAGCCGCTCGTCAGCAGCAATAATTCCCCGCACAATGTCGTCACGGATGCAGCGATACAGAAAATCGTACAACGGCAGCTCGCCGCGCTGTCCCATGTCATACGTGAGCATCTTGACCTTACTCTGGTTATATTCTGACCTTATCAATATATCTTATTTTGGAAGTATCAACCATACCAGATTGCCAGTAACCTGTTCATTTATAGAAAAGCGTCACTCCAATGACACGCCAGTCAAAGGGAAACGCACATTTGACTGGTGCTGAAAGCGATGCACTCGAATTGGGACCCCAATTTAGTTGGCGCCCAAGACGCACTCGAATTGGAGCCGGCGCCAAAACCTGCGCACTCTAATTAGCGGCTTCATTTGGGCGACGCTAATAGAGCTCCTATAAGTAAGAAAGGCACACCATGGACAACAAGCGTTACGGACTGAACAAGCAACTGGCCCAGATGCTCAAAGGCGGCGTCATTATGGACGTAACGACCCCCGAACAAGCACATATCGCTGAAGAAGCAGGAGCCTGTGCAGTCATGGCACTTGAACGTATTCCTGCTGATATTCGCGCAGCAGGTGGCGTGTCACGCATGAGTGATCCCAAAATGATCAAGGGGATACAGCAAGCAGTCAGTATCCCGGTGATGGCAAAATGCCGCATTGGTCATTTTGTCGAAGCGCAGATTCTTGAAGCTATAGAAATCGACTACATCGACGAATCCGAGGTGCTCTCCCCTGCTGACGACGTGTATCACATCGACAAGACTGCCTTTTCAGTGCCGTTTGTTTGCGGCGCACGCAACTTAGGCGAAGCGCTCAGACGTATTGCTGAGGGTGCCACAATGATCCGCACGAAAGGTGAACCGGGCACGGGCGATGTTGTACAGGCCGTTACGCACATGCGCCTTATCCAAGCGCAAATTCATCAGGTAGCAAGCCTGCGTGAAGATGAACTCTTCGAAGAAGCAAAACGCTTACAAGTACCCGTTGATTTACTGCGCACAGTCCACGATAGTGGAGCGCTACCTGTAGTGAATTTTGCGGCTGGTGGCGTAGCAACTCCAGCAGACGCAGCCCTTATGATGCAGCTGGGCGCTGAAGGTGTATTTGTTGGGTCGGGTATCTTCAAATCGGGTAACCCCGCCAAACGTGCACAAGCCATTGTAAAGGCTGTTGCCAACTATAAAGATGCCTCTCTGATTGCTTCACTTTCTGAAGACTTGGGCGAAGCCATGGTGGGCATCAACGAACAGGAAATCGAATTACTTATGGCCGAACGAGGCAAGTAAGTATGACTGCTCAGAAGAAAGCCGGCGCCGGCATTGTTGTCGGCGTCCTTGCTGTGCAAGGTGCTTTTATCGAGCACGAACGACGCCTTGAAGCCCTTGGTGCAACCTGTATTGAACTGCGCCGCGGAAGCGATGTACACCGCAATTTTGATTGCCTCGTGCTTCCCGGTGGCGAAAGTACGGTGCAATCAAAACTGCTACATGAACTCGATATGTTCGATACGCTCGAAGAATATATAGAAAACGGTATGCCCACCCTAGGCACGTGTGCCGGCATGATTTTACTAGCACACTCAAGCGAGATCGAAGGGTTTGATACTCTTCCTATAACTATCAAACGTAACGCATACGGACGTCAGCTGGGCAGTTTTACTGCATGCAGCGACCAAGGAGCGCCGCTCACGTTTATCCGCGCGCCACGTATTAGCAGTATGGATACCGGTGTTGAAGTGCTCGCCAGCTATAACAACTATCCTGTCGCGGTGCGCTTTGCCAACCAACTTGCCTGCGCGTTTCATCCAGAGCTTGACGACGATCCGTGGCTGCACAAACTGTTGCTCTCACTTGCGCGAAAGTAATAAGACGAGCTTCATTACACGGCTTTGAGCTTCGTTCTACGCTTTTGTTACTCACCCTTGCTGTGCACTGTCGTTACGCGGGTTTACTACACGGTTTCGTCGTATGCAATGGTGTTGCTCAGTTTCACTCACGATGCATTGTGCGCGATGTTATTGCTCAGTTTTGTTACATAGTTTCACTGCGCGGCGCGCGCACCATGTCGTGAGCACAAAGCGGAAACGGCACTCGCATGGTATAGACATCCATGATGCGGTTGGCTTCTTCAACCTGCGCTCGCGCAGGGCGGGCCAAATCAAGTAACCCTGAAGCAATCAAGCGCTCGGCAAAAGTATGTGCCGAAGCAGCTACGTTCGCATCAAGGTGATTGGTCAGTGGGTCAGACAAGCCAGCGGCACGCGCAGCATCAACTTCAGAACACCCAAGACGCGGCACCCAGTGGATGTCCTCGGCATGAAATGTCCGCACCGGTTGACCGGGAGAGAGTACTTCAAGCTGCGCATTATGAGTAAAGCGATTGCGCGCTAAGCCCCACGCACACCACGATCCATCTGGTTCTGCCTTACAGGTGAGCACTTCAAATACCCAGTCATACGGACGAACATAGTCATCTGTTTCAGGTGTTTGGTGTGCTGGACCAAAATAGAATCCTGTACCATAGGGCCGATGTGAAACCGTTTCCAGTTCACCTTCCCAGTCAGATGGATCAGCTCCATCAAGTACCTGTCGATACGCATTAACGACGCACGCCACATAGAACGCCTTTTTGTTGCGCCCTTCAATCTTGATGGAATTAATACCCGCCTGGCGCATATCATCCACGTGAGCCAGCATATTCAAATCCTGCGCATTTAATAGATAGCTACCCCGGTCGTCCTCTTCCACGCTGAAGAATTTGCCGGGTCGCTTTTCTTCTTGCAGCGAGTATTTCCAACGACAGGGCTGCGCACAATTACCTGTTACACCACTGCGCCCTGTCATATAATCGCTGATCAAACACCTACCCGATGTTGCCATACACTGTGCACCATGCGCAAAGGCTTCTATTTCTAAATCGCTGGGAAGTTCTGTCCGGAGCCGCGCAATGGCATCAAGGCTCATTTCGCGCGCACAGACAATGCGGCGTGCTCCCAGTTCATACCAGGTTAACGCCGAGGGAACATTCGAAACTGATGCCTGCGTACTCACATGCACTGCGAGATCCGGCGCCTGTTGACGTACTATCCTCAGTGCGCCCAAATCGCCCACAATAACCGCATCAACCTGTGCTGACGCAAGCGAGTGAACATAGTGCGCCAGTTCCGCCAAGTCACCGTCGTACATCTGCACATTGAGGGTCACGTGAACCGCAACATTCGCCTGGTGGGCGCACTCAACAACCTGCGGTATTTCATCGAGAGAAAAGTTATTCGCCCGTGCCCGCATGCCAAACCGGTCAGCTGCCAAATACACTGCATCGGCGCCAAACCGAATCGCGTAATGCAGCTGTTCCCACCCACCAGCTGGAGCAAGTAGTTCGCACTTCTCACATTCACGTTTATCAACCGCTGACGAGATAGCTAAATTATTTGCGGTCGAGCTCATCGGATAGGAGCTTTCACATCGCATTGAGTTGAATCTTTTACGTGCGCTTGATTGGAGTTTTCTGTGCCTGCTTCGTTAGACATTCTAATATTTGTTTGGCAGGCGGCTTGGCTAGAAGCTGTTGAATTGTAGACTGCAGTGAAAGCTGAATCCATATGAACTGCTGACTGCGTGGATCCATTTTTGTTGAACGTTTTGTCGCGCAGTGACCGCGCAAGACGCGGAAGGTCTGCTGGCGTAGCGCAACAAGCAACAGGATGTTGCTCGCACAGTGTTTCTATCGGATGCTGACCCCATGCCACTGCTATCCCACGAGCCCCCGATGCAGCTGCTGCTTGCATGTCATAGGGACTATCACCCACATAAAGACACTGCGTGCTTTCAAGACCTAACAGATGGCTTCCGACCTCAATCGGATTAGGATCAGGCTTAGGGCGCACTACGTCGTCGGCGCCGATCAGACATTCAAAAAAACGCATCATATCGAATAGATCAAGGCAGAATTGCGCTGACTCATGTCTCTTCGAGGTAACTACCCCAAGACGCCATCCATCGCATTTGAGCTCTTCGAGAGTTTCTTCCATACCATCGAATGTCTTAAGTGCATTGGCACGCATCTGGTGGTCGTACGACCGATACGCCGCTGAAAGTGCACGGGCTGTTTCTTCATCGCCGTAGCCAAGCATCTGTTCGTCAAGTGGGCGGCCGATCGTGCGATTGAAATGTTCCATCGGCGCAACATATCCAAGCACTTCACGAGTCGCACGGCGAAACGACTGCTGCAAAAGATCATAGGTATCAAGCAAGGTGCCGTCTAAATCGAACAAAATGCCTTGAAGCGAAGAAGACTGACGTAAAGAAGCTACCTCATTGGCGCTACTGTTCATTCATACCCTTTCTAAAGTACGCGCGGTACGCATGCAAAACGCACACGCAGATGCCACATGTATGGCAAGAGCACACTCGTTGGCTTGCAATACACCGCAACCTACGCGCAATGGCACACATGCGCGGCATGGCAATATGTACGCAATAGCATGTACGCCAGCACAAACTGAGTGACCAGTTTACTTCCGTCGCCAGATATCTACCACTATCCAAATGGATAACACCATAGCACCCGCATAGCCAAAGAACGACAACAGCGGCATCCCAAGAACAAACGGCCCAGACCCGTAGGGTGCAAAAAGACTCGAACCCATAAACAGACCTGCCGTAATAATACCGAGCGTAAGACGATTTACGATTTTCGAAAGTGATGCCATAGGCGCTTCCGACCCAAGCACTTCCATATTAAACTTCAGCTGCCCACGCGTCAGCATCTTAAGCATTGGGCCAGATAGCTCAGCTGCTTCAAGTGTGCCCTTCGCCGCCTTGCGTGTATCGCGCGCTGTGTTCAGAAGGAAGTCTTCAAATTCGGACAGCGGATTACTTGAACGCTTGATATGCTCGTTAACAATATTGATGATATTATTGTCGGGAATAAACGATGCGATCGTACCTTCAATGGATACAATGCCACGCGAGACATTAGTGATTGACGAAGGCAACGTCACCCGACTCATACGCGTGAGGGCAAACACATCACCCAAGAACAGGCCAATATCAAGGTCAGCCACATCGCATGAACCGTACTGAGAAAGCAGCAGGTCAAGGTCGGCTAAAAAGCGGGCATGGTCAATAGATGCATTATCCTTTGAAGCTGCAAAGGCGATAAGCGCATCTTTCAGCCGCTGCGCATCGAGCATGCCCACCGCATGAATAATCTCTGAAAAGCCCGATCGTTCGCTGGGTGTTAAACGTCCCATAATACCCAAGTCGATATAGACGATCTTCCCCTCGCGTATAAGAATATTTCCCGGATGCGGGTCGGCATGGAAAAATCCAAAATCAAGAATCTGTGTCGCGTAGTTATCAAGCACTTTCTCGCCGATTTCCGCAAGATCGTAGCCCGCTTCCACCAGTAAATCGCGCCGATAGATAGGAATGCCATCAACGTATTCCATAACCAGCACGTCTTCGCTGCACAGTTCGGGATATACCTTTGGACAATCAATAAAAGCAACCGTACGATTGAGATCAGCAAAACGCTGTAGGTTGTCCGCTTCGCGGGTGAAATCGGTTTCCTCAAGAAATGTCGCCCACATTTCTTCGACAACCTCTTGAAGGTCGAGCATCTGCCCATCCTTCATAAAACGAGCTGCATGGTGCACTAACTTGCGCATGATATCGATGTCTTGTGCCATAGTTGCACGTACGCCGGGTCGCTGCACCTTTACCGCAACAACATCACCGGTACTGAGATGTGCCTTGTGCACCTGCGCAAGAGACGCACTGCCAAGCGGACGTGGGTCTACTTCGCTAAAGAGACGCTTGAACTTATCGCCATAGATAGTACTAAGCACCTGCATAATCACCGAAAAAGGCAGAGGGTCGCATTCGGTCTGCAGTTTGGCCAATTCATCGCAATAGGCTGTTGGGAGTATTTCGGAACGCGTTGAGAGCGTCTGTCCAATCTTTACAAAACTGGGACCAAGATCTTCTAAGGCCGCACGAAAACTTTCAGGGGTAAATCCCTGCATAAAGTGATGTTTGCGCAAGATAGAAATAATCTCGCGCATGCGTCGGGAACGCGTCCTCCCATTGAGATCAAAACGCTTTTCAGAATCAGAACTTGCCCCGTATCCGAAGAAGTGCTTGAGAACTGTATTATCGGACATGGCCGACTCTCTATGAATTAAGCATTCGCTTCAGTGTCATGCGGTTTGGCAGCTGCAGAAGATTCCACTGCTTCAGAAGCCGCCTTGTCAACGTCAACCGGTGCTACTTCGCTAGCAACCTCTTGCACATCAACCTGAGCTTCAGCTTTGTTTTGCGTTGCCGCAATCTTGGCAGCTTTCTGGGCAAAAGCGGTGCGTTCTTCTGGTGTCATGGCCATCATACGTGCTTCAAGGGCACTTTCACGTGCCATAGCAGCAGCATCGTCAACCTTGTGCTTCAGCTCGGTGTTTAGTTCTTTCCCCTGTTCAACAGTCAGTTCACCCTTGGCAACAAGAGCATCTATCAGTTCTTTACCCTTTTCCCCGGTAATAGCTGCTGCGCCAATGCCTGCGAGAAAAATATTTTTAAAACCGTCACCAATGCCTGCCATGAAAACCTCCTTGATCGGAAGAAACTTCGCACACGGACCCCGGTCACACGATGGAAGCAGTATGCGCCTTCCCTTATATGATGCGTCAATTCCCCAAGCAAGGCAACTAAAGCAGCCTGTTGAACACGCGATGAGCAGGAGAACCCTGGACAGCGGTCGTATAATGCACTGGCGACTTACTCAACGACCGAATTGTCATAGTCCTTTAGGCTTACCCAACGGTCTGCTTGCCATAACCTGTCAACTTATGGGTCTGCCTCGTTGCATTAATTGTTCGGTACGTACCGATCTACCCTACAGAGCTTCTGTGCCCGCTATGCGTTCGAGAATTTGCTCGATAGCTGCCCGCGCAACATCTGGCATCGATTTCACCATAGCCAACGCAGCATTGAATTCATCGATGGCAATCGTGCGTTTTGCTCCGGTAGAACGATTCTTCAATTCATATTCGCCAGCATCAAGTCCACGCTTACCGATAATAATCTGCAGAGGCCAGCCGAGCAGATCCGCTTCAGCAAACTTTACACCAGGACGCTCTTTGCGGTCGTCGATAACCACTTCAAGACCCATTCCGGCTAGCTCATGCGCCAGTGCTTCAGCAGCAGGCTCAACTTCTTCGTCACCCACTGCGAGTGGCAAGATACACACCTGCGCCGGCGCCACACTCAACGGCCATTTAATGCCATATTCATCGTTATGCTGTTCGACCACTGCAGCCATAGTGCGCGAAACACCAACACCGTAGCAGCCCATAAGAAATGGCTGTTCAGACCCATCTTCCGCCATAAAGGTAGCGCCCATAGCACGCGAGTATTTGTCGCCAAGCTGAAACACCTGTCCTACTTCAATGCCGCGCGTAATCTCAACGAGCTCACCGCACTCAGGACAAACATCGCCTGCTTTAATCGTACACAGGTCGGCCCAGATATCTACCGTGAAATCACGCCCCTGTTCGGCACCGACATAGTGGAAGCCATGTTCGTTAGCACCAACAACCCAATGGACAATATTCTTGAGGCTTACATCAGCCCCGATACGCACACCCTTCGGCAGCCCCACACAACCAATTGAACCCTTGGGCAACCCCGAAGCAGCCAGTTCTTCATCATTCATTAGCGTAAAGCCATCTACTGCCCGTGTAGCTTTAAGTTCGTTCAGTTCATGATCGCCCGGCACAAACAGCACCCAGGGGTTCCCCTTGGAGTCTTTGCCAACCATGGCCTTAACGGTTGAAGACTCAGGACACTTAAGGAATTGGGCTAAATCGGCAATGGTTGCAACGCCCGGTGTAGCAACCTTGCGCAGTTCAGTCTCGGGATATTCAGTGGGGTGACACTGACATGCGGCCACTTCAGTGTTGGATGCCCATCCACAAGAACAGGAAGCTAATTCAGCTTCACCAGCGTCAGCAAGGGCATGATATTCGCAGGTCACACTACCGCCAATTTGACCAGCATCAGCTTCGACAGGACGATAGACTAATCCCACACGCTCGCAAATACGGGCATACGCCGCACTCATTTCGTCGTAAGTCTTCTGCAGTGATTCTTTGCTCGCGTGGAAGCTGTAGGCATCCTTCATGATAAATTCGCGACTCCGCATCAGGCCAAAACGCGGCCGAATTTCGTCGCGGAACTTCGATTGAATCTGATAGAGAATCACCGGCAATTGCTTGTAGGAACGCAGTTCGTTACGAACAAGGGCAGTAATAAGCTCCTCGTGCGTTGGACCGAGACATAAACCATGCCCGTGACGGTCGTCCATGCGCATAAGTTCAGGGCCGTAATCGTTCCACCGGCCGCTTTCGTGCCAAAGCTCAGCCGGTTGAATAACCGGCATCATAATCTCTTGCGACCCAATGGCATCCATTTCTTCGCGCACAATCCGCTCAATTTTGCGAATAACACGCCATCCAAGGGGCAAATAGGTATAAGCACCCGTCGCGCTTTTGCGCATCATGCCAGCACGCAGCAAGAGCTGGTGACTCGCAATATCGGCATCGGTGGGCACTTCTTTAAGCGTGGGTACATACAGAGCACTCATGCGGATGATCTGGCTCATAGTTTTCCAATCTCCTCCATCAAAGCATCCACAATAGATGCTTCGTCCACCTTGCGCAAGGTTTTCCCGTCTTTGAAAATCACGCCTGATCCAGACCCACACGCCACACCGATATCGGCATCGGCCGCCTCACCCGGCCCGTTGACCACACAGCCCATAACCGCCACCTTTACCGGTGACGCCACATCACGTAAGCGCTCGTCAACTTCTTTTGCCAGCCCGATTAAATTGACCTGACACCGCCCACAGGTGGGACAACTTACCAGTTCAGGACTGCGACGACGCAACCCCAAGGCCGACAGCAACGACCAGCACGCATGCACTTCTTCCACCGGATCGTCGGTTAGCGAAATACGCATGGTATCGCCAATGCCTTCTTCCAGTAGAATCCCTAAACCACTTGCCGACTTAACAAGACCCTGGAACAGCGTACCGGCTTCGGTTACCCCAATATGCAGGGGAATCTCAGGGATGCGCTGTGCCAGTAAGCGATAAGCAGCAACGGTGGTGGGAACGTCGGAAGCCTTAGCCGATACTACAATATCAGTGAACCCACGCTGCTCGAAATGATCTACGTAGCCAGCAGCAGATTCGGCAAGTTTTTCGGGCAGTGCTAAGTCGTCACGCGCTGCAAGAGCATCGTCGAGAGAGCCCGCATTAACGCCAATACGAATGGGGATACCCGCTTCACCAGCTGCGTCAATAACTGCATCAGCCTTAGCAAGACCACCAACATTGCCAGGATTGATGCGCAGTTTCGCTGCGCCGCGGCGCGCTGCTTCAATGGCAATATGCGCATCAAAGTGCACGTCGGCCACCACCGGCAAAGGCGACGCCTCGCAGACTGCTTGGAACGTATCAAGATAGGCACGACGGGGAATGGCCATACGCACAATTTCACAGCCAGCTGCAGCAAGACGCGCAATTTGATCGAGGTTTGCTTGGGCGTCGTCAGCTGGCATGCATGTCATTGACTGTACGGCACAGGGAGCACCAGCCCCTAAAGGTACTGAGCCCACCATGACCCGTCGTGTTAATTCATGAGGCGCCACCGGCTGCCCTGCATTCGTTTTCCTGCTTGTACTATCACTCATATCAGCTGATCGTTCCTAAGACAAAACGTTGAATATCTTGTCCAATCATGACAATAAACAGCAATCCAAATAACGCCATACCCGCCAATGAAAGCGCATTAACCGCACGCACACTCGCCGTGCGACGGCGTATCTTCTGGTAAATTTCAACTACAAAACGACCACCATCAAGCGGTGGAATAGGCAGCAGATTCATAACGCCCAACGAAACTGAAATCATCGCAGTAAACATGCATAGCGACATAAAGCCTGCATCGGCGGCCGATTTGGAAAGCACGGCGATGCCCATAACCGATGTAGAATTCGAAACCGTTTCCGCCGCGGTTTGTGGGTTGAAGAGCCCCGCGACTGCTGCAATCACCATGCCAATGTAGCTGAACCCTGCTGAAAGCGCACGAAGCGGACCAACCTGCACATGGACGGTTTCGCCCTGAGCATTAACCGCATCGAAGCCAATGAGCGAATAGAGCACAACGAAAACGATAAGTGCAAACAAGATATTTACCAGCGGACCAGCCAACAGAATAACGCAGCGCTTCCAAAACGGCAGAGCACGATACTGTTGAGATCGTTCATGGGCAAACATTGCCGCTGGGTCGGCAAGAGGACGAGCCTCCCCTTCAGCGTACGAGCCGCCATCACACGCTTGGGCAGATGAAGGTGCCCGATAGATATTGTACTTGTCACGGCGCTGCGGCGGTATAATACTGCCCCATTCGGCTAGCTCGTCGAGCGCACGATAAGCTTCATCGTCGCTGATAGAAAGGGTACGGGCTGCATCTTCCATGAGCACTTCGCCGCGTTCATAAACCAGCGCCAGCATCCGCCGCAGATGGGGGCTTTCCTCGCCTGCTTCCATGCCACACACGCGCGCATACCCGCCTAACGGAATCGCCGTGACACCGAAACGCGTGCCATGATGCAAAAAACCAATGCGCGGACCAGGCAAACCAACCATAAATTCAGTGACACGCACGCCAAATGCGCGCGCGGCACAATAATGGCCTCCCTCGTGAATAACCACCAGAAAGCCCAAGACCAACACGCCATAAAGGATCATAAGGACAACGTCCATAAATTCCTTTCCCACATACCCCATCCACTCGCCCATCAAGCGAGGGTATATCTCTGTATTATCGTATTATCGCCCGTCTTGCGCACTCTGCACTCAACAGCTCGCTTACCGTTTTGTGCGCTCGTTGCATGCGCTGCGTGCATGACTACGCGCCCAAGCATCAATTTCTTGCAGCTGGGTAAAGCTTTCGACCGAAGAGACCTCATGGACATCCATAACCGTCTCAACCACCCAAGGAATACCTAAATAATCAAGTTTTCCTGCCAGGAAGGCAGCCACTGCCACTTCATTAGCGGCATTCATTGCGCACGGCAGTGTTCCTCCGGTACGACCTGCCGCACGAGCCAAATCTAAACAGCGAAATGTCGCTGTATCGGCCGGTGCAAATTCAAGACTCCCCAGCTGAGTGAAATCGAGCGGCGCCACTGGGGCATCCCACCGTTTGGGATAGCTGAGTGCAAACTGAATGGGAATGCGCATATCGGTTGTCCCCAGATGCGCCTTTACGCTTCCATCAGAAAATTCAACCATCGAATGAATAGCACTCTGCGGTTGTACAACCACATTGATACGATCGTAATCCATTGCAAACAAGTGATGTGCTTCGATAACCTCAAGACCCTTATTCATCAGCGTCGATGAGTCAATAGATATCTTCGGACCCATATGCCACGTGGGATGCGCAAGCGCTTCGGCAGGAGTAATATGCTGCAATTCATTGATAGTGCGGCCGCGGAATGGTCCACCCGATGCCGTCACCCACAACCGACGCACTTCACGCGGGTCTTCGCCCAAAAGGCACTGATAGATAGCGCCATGTTCAGAATCGATAGGCAGCAGCGTTTCATGCGTTGCCTGCGGCATAACCAAATCGCCGCCCACTACAAGGGATTCCTTGTTAGCAAGTGCCAGCACCTTGCCAGCTGCAAGCGTCTCAAGACTAGCTTGCAGTCCCGCTGCTCCAACCAGCGCATTTACTACCACATCAACCTCGGGCAGGCGACAGAGTGCCACCACCGCATCGCTGCCAAACGACACCTCAATACCCGTTGTATCAACGGTTGGAGCAGGGGCGTCTTTGATTCCTATGGCAACATAGCAAACCCCAGCCGCCCGCGCCTGCGCGATAGCTTCATCGGTGCGTCTACCCACGGCAAGAGCTACCGCTTCAAGCTTATCCGGATGTTGCGCGATAACATCAAGTGTCTGAGTGCCAATAGAACCGGTACTACCCAGTATGGCAACACGCTTTTTGGAAGATAGGCGCTCTTCCCCACTGTGCGATGACTGCAACACGTTAGATGACATACGGAATGCACCCTCCTGCGAGCAAGAGAATCACTGCAGCAACTGCAGCAAAAAAGAGCGAATCGCAACGGTCGAGAAGACCCCCATGACCAGGCATAATCGTGCCTGAATCCTTCACGCCCACATTGCGCTTGATACGACTTTCCACCAGATCGCCCACAACACCCGCGCAGGCAGTCAGCGCACCGAACAACAATGCCTGCGGCACATCTATCGTGACACCCGGAACAGCGATCATGCCTAACCACACCAGTGAAGAAATCACCAAGCCCGCAAAGAAACCCTCCCAGCTTTTCTTGGGAGACGTATGCGGTGCAAGGCGGTGTTTGCCAAGGCAGCTGCCGACAAGATAGGCACCGGCATCGTTGAACCATATGCTACAGAAAAGTAGCAATAGAAGGACCCCGCCCCATGGTTCGGCGATAGATTCGCGCAGCAAGATAAGGCTTGAAAGCAACATGCCCGTATAAGCCGCCCCAAAGAAACTCACCGCAACATCGGATATTCGAGCGCGCATCCAGTAGACATACCAGATGCAAAGTGCAAGCATCAGAGCAACGGTGACCAGCGCCACACCAGGCATACCGAAACGCCACGCCGCCAGCGGATATGCAGCCGCACCGATGACGCCAATTGTTTCGTTCGGCAACTTCGCGTCGACACGCATCATATAGCAGAATTCACCAGCGCAGATAGCAGCCATCACTGTGAGATAGAGCACCGTCGTAATTTCGCCAGCCAGTACGCAAAATATCGAAAGAGCGACATAGATAACCCCGGTGCGAAAACGCACCTGTAAGCTACTAGCATTCTTAAAGCGATCAGGGGTTTTATCGTAGGCAACCTGCTTGGCACGCGCGCGCTTTTTTGCAAACGTACTCTTTTTGTCTGTCTGGGCCATTTACACGCCTCCCCAGCGGCGTTCGCGCACTTGATAGGAAAGCAGTGCACGTAAAAATTCATATCGGTCGAAATCAGGCCAGAGTGTATCGGTCACGTAAAACTCAGCATAGGCTATCTGCCACAACAAAAAGTTACTAACCCGCATTTCACCACTGGTACGAATGAGCAAATCAGGGTCAGGCATGTCAGCCGTATATAGATGCCGAGAAATATCTTCTTCTGTTATACGAGGTAGTTTAGCGTGCTCAATTGCTTCGGTTAAAGAAGCATCAAACCCGTCGACCGTTAACCCAGCTGTTTCTTCTGTTATACCAGATAAATCGGTATGAGATTTACCAGGAGTTGCGCTAAATCTCTCGACCATAAGCGCGTTGTAGGCATCCACGATTTCAGTGCGTGCCCCATAGTTCACAGCCACAACCAGTGTCATGCCTGTATTATCTCGCGTCAGTTCCCACGCTTCTTCAAAAGCAGCGCGCGTTTTCGGAGGCAGCGCTTCAGTGCGACCGATTGTCATTACGCGAACATGTTCTTTATGCAAGCCACGCGCTTCAGCAAGCATCGTACGCGCAAATAAATCCATTAACCCCGTAACCTCATCTTGAGGCCGGCGCCAGTTTTCACTTGAAAAAGAATAGATAGTCAGGTAACGTACGCCAACATCCGAAGCACACCTAATAAGCTCTCGAACTGCTTCGATGCCAGCTTTATGCCCAGAAAGGCGATTCTTTCCCCGCGCTTTTGCCCAGCGCCCGTTGCCATCCATAATCACCGCTACATGTGCGGGCACCCGCTCTTCATTAAGCAAGCTTGCATCCAGGCCAGCGGGCACAGTGGGAAATATCTCGTCTATCGGCTTATGGAACATGACCTCGAACCTCGCAGCAAACCGCTCGTTTAGATCTCCATGACCTCGGCTTCCTTCTTTTTGAAGCTCTCTTCCACTTTAGCAATATAAGAATCGGTGAGTTTTTGGATATCAGCTTCAGAACGGCGCTGCTCGTCTTCGGGCAGTCCATCGTTCTTCACCGCTTTTTCAACAGCAGAATTTGCATCGCGACGGGCATTGCGCACGGCAATACGCGCTTCTTCCGCATAAGCCTTGCACTGTTTTACGAGTTCACGGCGGCGTTCTTCGGTGAGCGTCGGGAACGACAGGCGGATAAGGTTACCGTCGTTCGTGGGAGTAAGACCCAGATTGCTGTTATTAAGCGCATGCTCGATAGCACCGAGCGTCCCCTTGTCCCAGGGCTCTATAACAAGCATATGCGCATCGGGCGTTTTAATAGCGGCCATCTGATTGATAGGAGTGGGAACCCCGTAGTAATCCACCCGGATGCGATCGAGCACCATTGCATTAGCGCGGCCGGTGCGCACATTGGAAAATGCCTCGCCCAGCGAATCAACCGCCTTTTCCATACGCTCTTCGGCTTCAAGCATAATATCTTCTACTGCCATCGATTGCATCCCTTCTGAAAGCGGCTTCCCGCAGTCTATATTTTGTCGTGTGGCTGCCGATTGAGGCTCCGATCGCAGCTTCACAGTCGCACACTCAGCGAAACCTTGTAGGCGCCCTCAATAAACTGCCGCTTATTATCGCATACGCATGTCGTTTGCATACTGTAGCATCACAATATACAAGGCATGAATTGCCGCTTAAGGCCACGCTCGAAACCACTGAGACTACTTGAGGTGTCGTATCTTAAAGTGCCACTCAGTCGATCGTGGTGCCAATACGTTCCGTTCGTTATCTATTCATTCGTATCGGATCGATAATCATCTTGGTAATTACCCCGATAATCATCCAACGAGCTTTCCCCTTATTAGCTTATGAACTAATCGTGGTACCGACGTTTTCCCCTTTAAGAACCCGTGCGATATTTCCGGGTGCCGTAATGTCGAATACCAGCATGGGCATGCCGTTATCCATGCACAGCGAAGTGGCTGTTGTGTCCATAACCTGCAGTTCCTTTGAGATAACATCCAAGTAGGTAATGTGCTCAAAGCGAACAGCAGCAGGGTTAACCTTGGGGTCGCTGTCATACACGCCATCCACCTTGGTGGCCTTCATCAAGCATTCAGCATCGATTTCCAAAGCGCGCAGGGCAGCGGTAGTGTCGGTGGTGAAATAGGGGTTGCCCGTTCCAGCTGCAAAGATAACAACACGACCCTTTTCAAGGTGGCGAATAGCGCGACGACGAATATAGGGCTCAGCAACCTGGCGCATTTCTATCGCACTCATAACACGACACGGGATATCAGCGCGCTCGAAACCATCCTGCAGCGCAAGAGCATTCATGCAGGTAGCCAGCATGCCAATGTAGTCTGCCTGAGATCGATCCATACCCTCGGCTGAACCTGCCATGCCACGAAAGATGTTGCCGCCGCCAACTGTTACAGCAACTTCAATGCCATCGTCGACAACCTGCTTAATCTGACAGGCAAGATCCTCAACAACCTTTGGATCAATACCATAACCTGCGTCACCCATGAGTGCTTCTCCCGAGAGTTTTAGCAGGACGCGCTTGTACTTGTAGTCTGCCATTGCCATACCTTTCAATCGGATAGCGACCATATTACCTGAGAGCTGCCAGTATGTACCCTGTGGCACGGCGATTCCTCGTTTTTAGCTCAACCATCATGAAAAGTGGCGTCGATGTGAGGACGGACACGAGGACAGGAAGGTGTTAGTTAGTTAGTTAGTTAGTTAGTTAGTCGGGTGGACGGATGGCTGATTGATTAGTCAGTTAGCTAGTTGAGTGGTTGGTTGGTTGGTTCGTTAATCGATCGATGACTAGTTGATAAACGTCAGTCTGCCATGAGAAACAAAAACAGGGCAAGAGCTTTTGAGCCCTTACCCTGTTTATGAATCACGCAGTCGCAATAACGTGACGAAATCTTATTAACCTATGGTGCTCACAGCAACACTAAGCAGCTGCCCTTTGAGGAGAAGACTGACTCGATCCTGTTGAACCAGTTGCCGTTGAGCCTTGGTTGTTGCCGCTTCCCTGGTTGTCATAGCTCATACCAAATAAGCCGCCCCGGCTGCTACTATTCTTGCGCAACAGCGAATTGGCATTGTCGTCTGATCCAAGGGTCACTTGAGCGGTCATCTGCTGACCATCGCGCAGATAGGTAACCGTTACTGTGTCGCCGACATTCTTCGAACGCACAGCCGCGATCAATCCTGTTGCGTCTGTTACCGCCGTATCATCAACCTTCGTGATGATATCGCCCTCTTCAAGGCCAGCCTGCGCAGCGCCACTACCTTCAACAATGCTCGATACATACGCACCTGAATCAGTACCCAAGTGGTAGCGCTGATTGAGCTGGCTCGTAATTGAAATCGGCGTTACCCCAATCATGGCATGCGTTGGCGTTTTACCAGAAATAATCTGCTGCGCGATATCCATGGCGTAGTCAACAGGGATGGCAAATCCAACACCTGAATAGTTACCTGAATACGATTCGATAACCGCATTGATGCCAATGAGCTTACCATTTGCATCAACAAGCGCACCACCGGAATTGCCCGGGTTGATAGCTGCATCGGTCTGAATCATGTTCGTGTAAATCGTAGGTGCAGCAGCCGAAGAGTAGCTATTGTTATAGCCATTACCCGACCCTTCATCGCTACTTGACGACACGGCCACGGTACGACTTGTTGCCGAAATAATACCCGTCGCCACTGACTGTTCAAGACCAAAGGGGCTGCCAACGGTCATGACCCACTGACCAGCCTTCAAATCGGACGATTTGCCGATCTCGATGGGGGTCAAACCCGTTGCATCAATCTTAATGACTGCCAGGTCAGTAGTTGGGTCAGTACCCACAACCTTGGCATCATATTCTTGCCCATTGGCCGTTACCTTTAATGCATCAGCTGATTCAACCACATGGTTATTTGTCAGAATGTAGCCATCGGAAGAAATAATCACGCCGCTGCCCAGGCTTGTCTTAACCAAACTCGACTGATCGGTTGAACGACCCAACATGCTGCCCCACCCCGATTGGTCGGTGTACACATTAATAGCTGTAACCGATGGAAGCGTCTTGTCAGCTACCTTTTCAGCACGATCAGTCTCGTCGTCGCTTGCGGTAATGGTGCTGTCACTGGAAGACCCCAGTACCACCTGGGAAGCCGAATGCCCCGTAATCGACTGATAGCCAAGAAAACACGCGGCAGCAACCGCACACGCAGCAAGTGCACCGATAAACGCAATACCAAAGACACGCTTACCTGAAACACCGGTCTGGGGCACATGAGCTGCTGGTATAGCAGTTGTTGTGCCCGCTGGTGGAACGGTTGGAGGTTGCGGAGGAACGGAGGTAAATTGAGGCGGCACGGTTGCATACGAAGTTGCCTGTGTCGCCTGGGTTGGCTGCGCTGTTGTAGCCGATTGTGCTGCCTGCATTGTTTGTGCCGTTTGTGTCGCTGAAGTCATCGGTTGAGTCGACTGCGGTGGAATCGGCGCACCCGGCTGTCCGGTATATCCCGTATATGAAGAGCCCGTCGGTCCTACGGGAGGAATTCCATTCTCGGTCATCTACGTTATGCTCCTTACCTGTTCAAATCGTCCGCGTGTATACTTCGATAACACGAACCTTAGCACGTGCCGTAATCGAATAAGAACAAACAGTCAGTTCGTCAACGATACGGAACCTAATTACATCATTCGATGTACAAATTGAAGAGTACGACGAGCAGGCAGATGGATGCTCGTTGCCCAAAGCCACACAAAATAGCGTCGGAAGATAGCCTCCGTTACGCCTGATAAATCGGCTCATAACCAACCCGATAGAGTCTGAACAGTTGAAACCTCATACATCTCCGACGGTTGAATGAAGTCGAAATGTGTCCCGATGTGCGTCTCTATGTCTGACAAACTGGCTGTTTGACTTCAGGCAGTGGTGTATCCGACACCAGATGATGCACCTGCCCGCTTCCTAAGGAAAGCACCTGCACGGTATCGCCCACCCGAACGGCACCAGGCTTTACGACCCATCCGAATACCCCTTCACGCGGGAAAATGCAATCGCCCGCCAGGTAAAAGATGGCGCACCGACGATGGCAAATCTTACCAATCTGGGATATTTCTATTTCAGCAGTACCAACAGAAAGACGGGTACCTAAAGGCATACCCTTCATATTGATACCTGAGACAGTAATGTTTTCGCCAAAGTCACCTTCGGATATATCGAGCCCGTGATCCTTCGCGACATCAATCGATTCTTCCGCTAAAAACGATACCTGTCGATGCCAATTACCGGCATGAGCATCACCATGTACACCATAATCGGAATCAAGCATAATCACACCTGCTTCAACAGGCGACTTGCGCGTTCCCTTCCGTTTAGACACATTGACTGATGTCACCGTGCCACAATCCCCTACCTGTGGATCGGGCATAGCCACGCTTTCCATCTGTGGAGCAGGCTCAATCGGCGCAAGTAGTGCATCATTAGTGGTTGTGGGAGCGTTTTCCTTGGGCGATTCGGACCCTATAGCAGGACCCGACTTACTCGTAGATACAGACCCATCAGCAAATGTAGACCGAGTAGTGGATTTAGACCCAATAGCAGATGCGGATCTGACAGTAGATTCAAGACCCGTAGCAAGTACGGACTCATTGGTAATAACACCAGACATGCGATGGTCCTTCTCTATAACTCTTCAATCTGCGCTCAAGCGCGATTATAGTCGTCAATCCATCGACAAACACAAAGAAATCCGCCATGATAAAGGCTGATCGCACAACCGCCAAGTCGAATAAATTCCCCTGAATAATAGCCTTGGCAGATCAGCAAAATAGTTCCACCCTCGTTTGATGAATCCCCACTGAAAGGAATCCCTTTATGTTGTTCATCGAATATCCGCAATGCTCCACCTGTCAGAAAGCCAAAAAGTGGCTCGATGCACAGGGGATCGACTACACCGACCGCAACATTAAGCAAGATCGGCCAACCATAGCCGAGCTGACAGACTGGCACGAGCGCAGTGGTATCGACTTAAAACGGCTGTTTAATACCAGTGGCATGGTCTATCGCGCACGCGGGCTGAAAGACAAACTGCCCACTATGACTGACGAAGAGAAGATCGCCGAGCTCGCCTCTGATGGCATGCTGGTAAAACGCCCTTTGGTTATAGATGGCGACACGGTACTCGCTGGGTTCCGCGAGGCGGAATGGGCACAGGCTTTCGGCGTTACAAAAGCATGATAACTGACACAGACTCTCAATGTGATAGCAGATGTTTGTAGCGTTTTATAATCAGTCGGCCTAATAAAACCAATAGAATCTCTTAGTGACACATCTCTCGCTTTTTGGAGAAAGCTTCCGGAGACCGTTTGCCATCAGCCGACTGACAATTAGATGGACAATAACCGAATAAGCCGCACAAGGCAGTTGACCCCTTGTCAATAAACCATTAGGGTTGCCTAACTAAAAGGAGTATCCGCGATGACGGGAAAATTAAAAACAAACCCGCACAAACGGACCAATGGAAAGGACCTCACATGAGTAAAGTAGCAGTCGTGTTCTGGAGCGGTACCGGCAACACCGAAGCAATGGCCGACCTGGTTGCTCAGGGCGTAAAGGAAGCCGGTGGCGACGCAAGCCTCATCCAGATCTCGGACTTCGACGAAAGTCAAATCGACGACTTTGATGCCTTCGCGTTCGGCTGCCCCGCTATGGGCGACGAAGAACTCGAAGATACCGAGTTTCTGCCCGTCTACGATATCGTAGAACCCCTGCTCGGTGATAAGAAAGTCGTGCTATTTGGATCCTACGACTGGAACGATGGCGAATGGATGGAACTGTGGGAACAGCGTGCGCAGGATGCAGGTGTCAACGTAGTTGATTCACTCATCGCCAAAGATTACCCCGACGACGAAGCTTCTGCCGAGTGTGTTCGTGTTGGCAAGCTGCTTGTCGGATAGTTCATCTTCAGAGATACTTTTAATACTAACGGGTAAAGGGCATCGCGCAATTTACCCAAGGCAGAGCCGCCCGATGGGCGGTTCTGCCTATATTGACTCATACAAACGAGAACGCTGAGGTACGCTGTGGCAGAATTTATCTACCAAATGCACAAGGCACGCAAGGCCCACGGGGATAAAGTCATCCTCGACGACGTAACAATGGCCTTCTATCCTGGCGCCAAAATTGGCGTTGTTGGCCCCAATGGTATGGGAAAGTCAACACTGCTTAAGATTATGGCGGGCATTGAAGATGTCAGCAATGGTTCAGCGCAGCTCTCAAGCGGCTATACGGTGGGTCTGCTCGAGCAGGAACCGCCACTCGATGAAACAAAAACCGTTAAGGAAAACATTGAGGAGGCTTTTGGCGAAATTATTGCCAAAGTGAATCGTTTTAATGAAATTGGCGCGGAAATGGCTAATCCTGATGCTGATTTCGATGCGCTCATGGAAGAAATGGGAAGCCTACAAACTGCCATCGACGCGGCCAATGGCTGGGATCTGGACAGTCAACTGTCTCAGGCAATGGACGCCCTGCAATGCCCCGACCCCGATGAAACGGTCGATCATCTTTCGGGCGGCGAGAGGCGTCGTGTAGCGTTGTGCCGCCTGCTGCTTGAAGCGCCTGACCTTCTTCTGCTTGACGAACCAACCAACCATCTCGACGCAGAAAGTGTCTTGTGGCTTGAGCAATTCCTGAAAGACTACCCCGGTGCAGTGCTCGCTGTAACCCACGATCGCTATTTTTTGGATGATGTGGCTGAGTGGATCTGCGAGGTCGACCGCGGCACGTTATATCCGTACAAAGGCAATTATTCAACCTATTTAGAAACAAAAGCCGCGCGTCTTGAGGCTCAAGGTAAGCAGGATGAAAAGCGTGCTAAAAAGATGCGATCGGAACTTGAGTGGGTACGTTCGAGCCCTAAAGCGCGACAAGCGAAGAACAAGGCACGTCTTGAGCGCTATGAACAAATGGCTGCCGAAGCAGGACGTGCGCAAGTCGACTTTACTGAAATTAATATTCCGGTTGGCCCCCGGCTTGGTAGTAAAGTTATTGTGGCTGATCATCTCCATAAAGCGTTTGGTGATCGCGTACTCATTGACGATCTTTCATTTGATCTGCCTCGCAACGGCATTGTCGGTGTTATTGGCCCGAATGGCGTTGGTAAATCAACTCTGTTCAAAATGATTATGGGTATCGAAGATATATCTGGTGGATCCCTTGAGATCGGTGAAACGGTAAAGATCAGCTATGTCGACCAAAACCGTGCGGGCATCGACCCCAACCGCACTCTTTGGGAAGTGGTATCTGACGGGCTTGACTACCTGATGGTAGGACAAACTGAAATCCCCAGTCGTGCCTACGTAGCAAGCTTCGGCTTTAAAGGAAGCGATCAGCAAAAACCAAGCAACGTGCTTTCCGGTGGTGAGCGTAATCGCCTCAACTTGGCACTCACGTTAAAGCAAGGGGGCAACCTCTTGTTGCTTGACGAGCCGACAAACGACCTCGACACCGAAACGCTTGAAAGCCTTGAGGAAGCACTGCTTGCCTTCCCCGGTTGCGCCGTTGTCACCAGCCACGATCGGTGGTTCCTCGACCGCGTTGCGACGCATATCCTCGCCTGGGAAGGAACGGACGATAATCCTGGTGCCTGGACGTGGTTTGAAGGAAACTTTGCCGACTACCAGAAAAACCGTGAGCAGCGCTTAGGGCCAGAAGCGTCCAAACCGCACCGTTTACATCGCAAGCTCACCCGCAACTAAACGCTTTCGCTTCATGCGCGGCTGAAATGAGCTGCATAGCTACATAGTGCGCGTAATTACGCCGCGAACCATGCATGGTTGAATAAGAAAGCGCCCACATCGCAGGCAACCTGCATGCGGGCGCTTGTTCATTACCCCTTACCAGGTACGACAAAGCGTGGTCAATAAACACCGGACTGCATGCGGGCGCTTGTTTATTACCCCTTACCAGGGTCCGTGAATCTCGTTGATAAGCCTAAATTTCCCAGCTGGCTTTCGCGCGTTTCGAGGGGCGTACGTTCACTTCCACGCCCTTTACCGTCACACGGGAATGGGCCGGAATAGATTCGGTTACAAACGCACCGCCTGCAATGACGGTATCTTCACCGATAACCGTTTCTCCGCCGAGCACGCTCGCACCCGAATAAATGGTTACGTCGTCGCAAATCGTAGGATGACGCTTAACCCCGCGCAAGCCCTGCCCCGCCCGTGTCGACAGCGCGCCGAGCGTGACACCCTGATAGATCTTGACATGCTTGCCAATAGTGGTGGTTTCACCAATAACTACGCCAGTTGCATGGTCGATAAAGAAGTATTCATCGATCGTCGCGCCCGCATTGATGTCGACCCCGGAATGAACATGCGCATACTCACTCATGATGCGGGGAATCAGTGGGACATCCTGTACATAAAGGCAGTGCGCAATACGGTAAACAAAAATAGCGAAGAAGCCCGGATAACTAAAGATGATTTCTTCTTTACTCTGAGCTGCAGGATCACCGTCAAAAGCTGCCTGCACATCGGTTAGCAGGATGCGCTGCACCTCGGGTAAGCTTTCCATAAAACGCAGAATGATACTATCAACATGCTGTGCCAGTTCGTCGGCGGGCATATCTGATTCTCTGAACAGCAGTGCTTCGCGCACTTGCTCGCGTAGGTTATCTTCAATGTGCGATAACGCCTGACCGATAAAGTATTCGGGGCGGCGCGTTGAAGCACCGTCATCGCTGAAATAACGAGGAAACAGCACGACGCGCAGATCCTTGATGATCTCAATGATGGCACGACGGCTGGGAAAATGGCGCCCTTCGCAATTGAAGCAAATCTCAGGCGAGGTGTAGTTTTGGGCAATACCCGCCACAATGGCGTCCATTTTATCGTTGTTGATCACGATCTCTCCGATCCCTGCAATACAGCCGCGCGTCCTCCTTCATAAACGCGTTGTCATCACAGTTGCAGGAGGAAACCTCCATAAAAAGGAGCTGCCACCTACCCCGCTGATGTACAAACACGAATGCGCGTGCGAAAACCATTTTAGCCTAGCCCGTAGTCGAGTACCATATCCTAGCTGGACACCGGGATTTATAAGGGACTAAGAAAAATCCTGACGAACAACTGCTATATCAAACACACAGATACCAGATACGAAAGTACATATACGCGACGCTCAGCCAACAAAGTATACGCACCACGCTCACGAAATCCTTAACCCACTTATCGAACACCTAGTTATTAGAGCGCGGTAATGCACCACGTTTACGACATTTGAGCCGACATTTGGGCCAATAGCACAATAACAACAGTCACTAGCGAACGCCAGATTTGAGCTAGCGCGACGACGTAGCTCCGTTGCGATGATGGGCACGACGCCGTTTTTCAAGTGCTTCCATCTGCACACGCGCCGCCTCATCTTCTTCATCCTGCAGCCGCTTATTTTCGGCGAAGTCAGCACGAATCTTATCGCGGTCACACAGCAACACATATAACGCCGAGCCGGCTACCAACCCAACGCCTCCGCCCCGAGCCAGGATGAATCCTGCCATCATGCCGGCAATACCCTGGTCGAGTTTGTCGCGCGCCAAATCGAAACAGATCTGAGCGCAGACAAACCCTTGAATACACAACACCACAACCAGCATGGCAGATGCCGCTGCAGCCGCTGCTTCATACAGCGGAAAGATAAACAGACCAACCACGGTAAAAATAAGGTTAGTGCCCGATCCATCATAGATGGAATCCATTCCAGCACGCCCACCCTGGCGATAACGCTGGTACGTTGCAACGCAATACGGCGCAGACAACGGACCGGCGAGCGCCGGATACGGAGCAAATAGACCAAGTATAAGATTACGGATACCACAAATGACGTTTGTGCGGTTGGGGTCAAACTCGATATATTCATCGTCGCGCTGTGCCTGCAGACCAAGCTGCTGTACCGTAACGAAATCGCCATAGGCAATTACCCAAGCCACCAGCGCAATAGGTAGCCCAGTAAACCAGGTATGCATATCGGGAAATCCGATGCTAAACGGCGACACAGCGTAATACAGAGCAACAAAATCAGGGAACTTCAGCAGCTGCCCTGAAAAATGGTAGTCAAATTCCCCTGAAACACCGCCCGCAATAAGCATGGCAATAACAGCCCAAAGGAATCCGTAGTTACCCAAAATACTGATGAACCGATTCGTTTCGATATGCTTGCGTAAGCGCTTTGAAAACATAAACAAAAAGACAACGACAAGGCCCGCTAAACACCCCACCGTCACTGTATCGATCGCCCCACCCTCCTGCAGGCGTGCATATACGGCGTTAACGCCAGCGCCAAGCACGATGCCAGCCTTGACCGCCGGCGGCATAAGGGTATTTAAGCGCTTCGAGAGTCCGGTAAATCCCAGCACAATAAAGAGAACAGCTAATTCCAGCTGAACGGCAGAAAGCGCCTGAATACGGGCAATTCCCGAGTCGAACGATTCCAAATGTACGATGATAATTGCCATAGCAGGCGTGATCCACCCACAAATCGACGGCTCGCCAAGCAGCCAATTGAGCGTGTACATCATGGTTTCAAATACCACGAGTGCCCACGCTGTTTCAGGGTCGAGCCCTAACGTCGTAACGAGCACCGCCAATGCCCCGTACGAGGTACAAGCATTCATGAGGCCCGTTACGATTTCTGGCGGCGATATCTTGAAATGAATAAACGGCAGACGAATACGAAAAATGCCGACGGGAATACATGGTTGCACGCCACCATAGGAGCGTTTCATAGACGCCATGCAACCCCCTCACGCAGTCGTCTTGCTGGATAGTGTTAACTTAGCAAACCGCACGTATAACGCGATGGATCAAAAATGAAAATCCATCCATCTTATTTGGTTTTGAATGAATCAAGAGAAAAGCAGTGATTACTTCTGATGAATAGAGCCACCACTCCTACATCAGCTTCGTTTCCTCTAGCTTGCGCCGCAGCATCTGGTTTGATTGCGCAATCGGCTTGCGAATAATCAAACCCAGCAGCAAGGAAAGCGCCACCAAACTTGAAACCGCCAAAAGACCCGAGACATATTCCATTCCATAGATACCCGCCACACACGACTGCATCGCGCGCATGCCATGGACAAACGGCAGCCACGGATAGATGTCCTGGAAAATGGTATCGGACATCTCTATGGGAAAGATGCCACCCGAACCAGCCACTTGCATAACAAGCAAGATGACCGAAATCGCCTTACCGACATTACCAAACGAAACCACTAACGTATAGATGAAGAAGCAGAACATCTGCCCAATCAGCACGCCAGCAAGCACAAAGAGAACCGGGTGCACGCACTGTATTTTCAAGAAGAATAGATCTCCTAGGCACACCACTAAACTCTGTCCCAAACCCAAAAGCGAAAAGATGCCAAATCGCCCAAAGAACTCCTCGCGCGGCTTCAGCTTAGGATATTGAGCGCGGCGGCTTTCGTTTAGGTGCCCTTCAAGCATAACGACCAAAATAACGGCCCCGACCCACAAGGTGAGCATTGTGTAGAACGATGACATTGATGACCCGTTGTTTTCCACGGGAAATATGCCCTGGCGCTCCATGGAAATCGGGGAAGCTAAGTAATCGGCAAGCGACGTCGTATCGCCATCAATAATGGCTTTGATTTTGTCAACGTCGCCCGATGCAAGGGCGTCGGAGAGTTTTTCTTTTACCTCTTTCAGATAATCAGCCGATCCGTCAAGTTCCTTGGCTGCTTGATCAAGCTGCTCTTGGGCAGAGGCTAGTCGTGCTGAAAGCGAATCGGTTGCATCAGAAAGAGATGCCATGGTTGCATCCAAGTCCGACGATATCGTTTGCGCGCTACCCGATACCTGCGCAAGCGACTGCTTCAACTGGCCAACTGACGACGTGAGATCGCCATTGTAGTCGGTTTTCGCTGCGTTAATTCCCTGCTTTGCCTGTGCTATCAGATCGGCCACCTGTTGACGGCGCGTGGAAGAATCAGACACGCCTGAATCAATTGAATCGGCTGTGTCCGCAAGATTCTGCGCAAGATCCCCTTGGATTCTCGAAGCTTCTCGTATCTGAGTGATCACCGCATCAAACGCATGACCAGTGTTCACCGATTCAAGTGCAGTAGCAAGCGAATCGTATGACTGCTTGATCACAAGAACCCTGTTGGCAAGCGTACGCAACTGCGCCGATGCAGTCTGTGAAGAATCGCCAATGGCATCAAAAGCCTGATTAGCCTGGCCGCCCAGAGAATCAAAACTCTCTGCACTCTTGGAGAGTGCCTGACTCACGGCATCAACTGACCCCTCTAAGGATGACGCCGTTGACGAAAGCGAATCTTCGGATGACGAAATAGCGTTCTGCATTCGTGTTGACGAATCTGAAGCGGAGTCCATCACCGATGCCGACGAGTCAACAAGCGAACGCGTTGCACCCATGACCCGAGAGAAAGATCGGATACGGTCAGCCGCATCGTGAATGTCAGACGAAGCAGTATCGATGCTATTCCCCATGCGTTCAATATAAGAAGCCAGCTGATCACTCTGACTGAAATCGACAAGGTCAGATGACAACGAAAGCGCCACTTCACTGACCGTGCTTGTAAACTGCTCGCGAATACTTTCTTGAATGACCCCTGCACCGGCATCAGTAATACGTGGTGCAATAGGATTTTCTTTTTCGTTGGTGTAGTAAATGATGCTCGAATGTTCAACGTTGGGAGAAAACAGCGACATAAGATCTGCCGAAAACGACGAGGGTATAACCAGTGCCGCATAGTAGCGACCCGACCGTACCCCTTCCATGGCGGTGTCGTTATCGACAAATTCCCAGCTAAAACTATCATTTGCCCGCAACGACGAAACAACGGAATCGCCCGTGTTTACCCGAAGAGGTAAAAAATCGCCCTTGTAGCCTTCGTCGTCGTTGACCACAGCAACCTTGAGCCCTTGCGTATTGTTATACGGATCCCAGCTTGCCGCCGTATTGAGCCAGGCATACATAACGGGAAGCAGAATAAGACCAACTAAAATGAGGGTAGAAATAGGGCTGTGCAGACCAAGACGCAAATCATCGACAAACATGCGGAACACATTTCTCATCGAAATCACCGCTTTTCCTTATCAATAGACGCGTCCGAAGCATCGTCTGACGTTTTCGAAGCACCATCTGAAGTGCTGTCCGAAGGAGTCTCTGCAGTATCGCTTGAAATGCCGTTCGGCACCTTATGGAAAGTTTCATCCGAAGCGTCACTCGCAGCACCATCTAATACTGCATCTGAAGCACCATTTAACGCTTTACTTGGAATATCACTCGAAACATCATTCAAGACCTCGCCCGAGGAGAGCTCTTCTGTAGCGGCATTCTTCTGAGGTACTTCACGCAAACGGGAAAGTACCGCACGCACATTTTCGGCGTGGTTGGCAGAAAAATCCTTGTGGCGCAGTGGAGTGTGACCCATCACATCAGCCATCAAATCTTCTCCACTGTGCGCAACCATGCGCACCTGGTTATTCAAGTAATCATGGAAGTACTCGATAAGGACCAGCGCCCATCCCAGCAAAACAACCAGCGTGACAAAGCCCACAATCATGAGCACCTTGCCGTTCGGCCCCAGCGAAAATTGGCACATGATAACCAGAGCAACAAGTGGAAGGACGATTATTGAAATACGACTGATCTGTGCAATAGATGGATAGCGACGGTTGAAGCGCGTCGCACGACCAAGCAAAACGCTTCGGTATTCGTCGTTGTCCAAAAGAGCACGCACCACGTTGCGCACACGATAACGCGGTTCGCGCAGGCCTTGATCGTCATTGACCATATAGGTCGTTTCGCGTAATCGTTTGTCAAACAACACGTTCAAATTAAGAACATACGGACGGACAAATAAGCCGATGAGTAGCGAAACCGCCGCGATAAGCAAAAGCACCACTATGTTGGCGGCATATGCACCGCCGTACATGCCCCCAATTGCCTCGCGCATGGCAGAAATACCATAGGTGAAGGGTAAGAGTGGATGTACCTGTTGGAAAAAGGACGGCATCATTTCGATAGGGTACATACCCGACGAACCAGGAATCTGCATGATAAGCAACAGCACAGCAAGCGCCTTGCCAATGTGTTTCAGGGTAATCCCTAACATGAAAACCACGTTCACAAAGGCAAAACTTGTAACGAGCCCCGCAATAACAAACGATATCGGGTCGACACAGCCAATGCCCAATGCCACATCACCGATACAGATAATCGCCGCCTGAACTAAGGAAACTAAAACGAACAGCAGCCAGCGAGCCATATAAGCCTGCACAGCTGTCATCGATTCAAACCCTTTGCGATCGACTTCCATCTTAAGAATAGCTATCAACATAAAGCAGCCGACCCAAATAGCCAGATTGGTATAGAACGGGGCAACGGCTGCACCATAATGCTCCACCGGATAGAGCACTTCGGTATCAAGGGTAACCGGCGACGACATGAACTCGCCAATGCTTGTTACGTCAAGACCAAGCACCACAGAAAGTTGATCGGCTTCGAGCGCTGAAGCGATGGCGCGGATATCATCAACAGTGTCGTCAACGTGCTTTTGTACCGCACCAAGAGAACTTTCCGTGTTAGAAAGAGACGCTTGAACCTGGCTAAAGACACCCTGCGCCTGTGAAAGCAACGAAGAAATTTCTTCCACCTGCGGGCCTAGTCCAGAAACTGCCCCAGAGAGACCGCCCATCGACAGCACGAGCGAATCAAGCGAACCGCCGATACGCGACGCACTTGCAGCAAGAGCTGTTCCCGTGACCATGATGGATTGAGCACCCGTCTGCACTGTCGTGTTCATAGCATTCGAAAGATTCTGCGCAGCAAGAGTAGCACGACCGAGGCTCGTACTGACATTTGAGAGGTTATTGACATGCTGCCTGAGCGTATCGTTATGGGATTGCAAACGCGCAATCGTATTGAGCGCGGTAGTCTTCGCGCTGCCCGCCGGCAGTGCCGCAGCGGCATCTTGCAACTGACTAATAATCTGGTCGTTCTGCGCGATAACCCCTTGAAGACGGGTAAGCACACTATCCACGTCAGCCTTCGCCACCATAATGCGTCCAACAGCATCGTTAACCTGGCTATTTACCTGCGAAGAAGTACTCCCTATAAGCGCACCACTCTGGGTAAGGGTCCCTGCGAGCGATGAACTGAAGCCATCCGATGAAGTGCGTACCTGAGAAAGAACGCGCGCTGCATCATCGATAGACGTTGATGCCTGCGGCACGGCAGTTTCAAGCACATCGAGCGTTTCTTGAGCATTGTCAACGACATGCGACCACGAGTCGATAGACTGCGAAACGTCCTGTAGCGTATCGATGATTTGAGCCACCTGTTCATTTGCCCCAGTGACCGTTTGAGAAAGACGCCCATCAGCTGTATCAATCTGGCTTTCAATGTCGCCAGCTCGGTCTTTCAACAAACCGATAAGCGCTTCGGATACCGCTTTTGAAAAGGCTTCCTCTACCTGACGCTCGATTGCCGTTGATCCAGCATCGGTTACTTTTACAGCGGTTGAACTGTACTTTTCATTGACGTAGTAATCGATATGTGGCTCATGTCGGTCGCCCGACAGTGCGCTGGTAAAGTCAGCAGAAAGCGACGAGGGGATCACAAAGGCAGCGTAATAGCGTCCTGACTTAACTCCGTCTATCGCTTCACCTTTTGAAACAAATTCCCAGCTAAACTGACTGTTTTGTGATAACTGATCAACTATTTGACCGCCGACGTCGACCGATCCCATCCCTTCGACCGTTGTCGGAACGTCTTCGTTAGCGACGGCAATATGCAGTCCATTGGTATGTTCGTAAGGGTCCCAGTTTGCTTCAATGCAATACCATGCATACAATGCCGGCAGAACCGACATTGCCACAATAACCACCAGGGCAAACGGATTTTTTATTAGACGCACTATGTCACGCTGAAAAATGCGCAGCACCGTACCCACAGATATTCCCTTTCAAGGGAGCGTTAAAGCCCCACAGTCAAACAAAGCAGACGCGCTCAGGTAAGAGCGCGTCTTGGATAGCGCCCTATTATAGGGGGATTATCAGCCAAAAAAGAAGAATGACGCGCGTTTCCAACAGAGACCACAAAGCGGCGTCTGGTTTATCCTCGATTAGTAGCAAGATGGGGTAAAACCGCATTACTTTTCAGGGGCAGATTCCCAGCAGATTCCCGTCTGAAAACGAGATATCGATTGGTCTTGTTATCAAGCCCATCAGCAGTAAAGTTTGCGATTAAGCGCCCTTCGTTTGCAACGGCATCAACAAGCATGCACGCTTCTTCATTGGAAAAATGATGGCAGTAGCGCCATACATCGTGCTGATCTTGCCACCCCAAAAGAAAGTCGCCTTCTTCAAGCGAGGATGGATCGACTCCACGGTGCACAAGAGCCTTCTGGGCAGCGGGCCAGCATGATCGGACTTTACGAGCCAGACGCGCATCTTCCATGAAACGCCATAGCGATACCGCCACATAACCGCCCGGCTCAGCAGCCTGTATAAGCGCTCGCAGAAAAGCAATCCGATTTTCCAATGCTGGAATATGATGCATAAACCCGAATGAAACAACCAAACCGCTCAAAGGGATGGCGCCAAACAGCGCTTGCTCTGGCGCCTGCTCTAGCGACGGCTCGCCCCCGCGGTGTTGGTTATCAGATAGTACCTGATCGTGAGTATATCTCGTACAGGGCTGCTGCTGGGACACCTGCTTTGCAGAAATCTGCTTCTGTAAGTCTGCTTCGCGAAGAGCCAAAAGTGCTGCCATCAGATCACACTTGTGAAACACAAGGGAAGCAACACGACGATCCACTTGAGGAAGCAAACTGTCACAATTGTCGAACGCATGAAACTCAAAACAGGCATGCGGGAATCGATCCTGTAAAAACGACTCAAACCGCAAATTGCCACACGCAGCATCAAGCACGATAGTCTGATATGCAGGGTCGCCTACCGAAGAAGGACAATCGGCTTCTGAGGTGGCAGACCAGGCTCCTTCTTGCAATATATCGGTCAGTGTTATCCATCCGTGCCAAGGAGCCTGACGCGTTGCCGAAAAGGAATCGGCCACCGTACGATAAAACTCACTATTCAGCTGAGCGAGTGTCCGAGCTGTCTGCTGATCCATCGAAGACGCACCTCCTCCCTTTTTGCACGGCGATAACACCAACACCAGTTGCTCAAACGCGATCCTATCATGCTTGAGCGCAGCTGCACATGCTTAGTACGCTCTTACGTGGCCATTATCTTTGCATATGTCTCCGTATGCCGCAGGATTCTGCTGCTTCGTCATACTTGGAGGGCAACCGCACAGACGTTGACACACAGCACTCAACTTGTTGCTGTTCAGTCTGTCACTTGTTCATTCTGCCGCTCGTCCATTTAGCAACTCCCCACCACGCGGTGTGATGAAAATCACCGCGTAATAGGCTGTCCCGCAGCGAGCATGTTAGAATTTCTCCCTATGGAAAAGCCGCTCACATCCCCTGGTACCGATACATCTCCTGTCACAGAGACATCCCCTGCTGTAGATATGCTATCCAGCACAGATACGCCATGCGTTACCGATACATCACCTGGTGTAGATGCGTCAACTGTTATCAATGCATCACCCACAAACGAAAAACCCACTATCGAGGGGCTTATCACAGATATTATCCAAGCACTGAAAAGCTCTCGTGAACTTGATGCGCGAAAACTGGAATCTCTGATCGCACGCTATAATCGCGCATGGCATAGCCCAGAGCGCCACTTTGCAAAACGACAGTTGCTACCGGCCTATCAGCGCATGAAGCGCGAGCACGAAGATCTCTGGCGCACCTGGCATATCAGCGAACAAGATGAGGCTTATCTTATTGGTATTTTACAGATGAAACCCCGCCGCAGCGCATCAGGTGTGGCCACCATCACTGTTATTACTAAGCCACATGCCTGTGCGAGCGCGTGTCTCTACTGTCCCAACGATGTACGCATGCCAAAAAGTTACCTCTTCAAAGAGCCTGCCTGCCAACGTGCCGAACGTAACTTCTTTGACCCATACCTGCAGGTTGCAAGTCGCCTTGAAGCGCTGCACGAGATGGGTCATGCAACCGACAAGATTGAGCTGATTGTTTTAGGGGGCACCTGGAGCGATTATCCACGCAGCTATAGAACCTGGTATGCTCGTGAACTGTTCCGCGCTCTCAACGACAGCCCCACCGAGCGTCAAGAGTGCTGCAATACGCGACGCACTGCCTATAAGAAATCTGCTATCGGTTGCGAAGCTGCGGAACTTGCACAGCAGTGCGAACCCGTCCAAGCTCTTGTTAACGCTGGACAGATTACCTATAACGAAGCAGTCGGTTGTCTGTTTGGACCGCAATCTTCTTGGGGCACTACCGCAAGCTGGCAACAGACTTGCCAAGAAGACCTCTTCGCTGAACATATCCGCAACGAAACGGCAGATCACCGCTGTGTCGGATTAGTAGTAGAAACACGTCCCGATGCCATCAGCGCCGAAAGTTTACACGCTTTACGGGAAATCGGCTGCACAAAAGTACAGATCGGCGTCCAAAGTACCCGCGACGAAATTCTCGCCGCAAACGATCGCGGCATTACCACAGCCACCATCAAGCAGGCTTTTCGCCTTTTGAGAGTGTTTGGATTCAAAATCCATGCTCACTTTATGGTAAATCTCTTGGGTTCAACACCCGCCGACGACAAGCGCGACTATGCCTGCTTCGCCGATACACCCGCTTTTCGCCCTGACGAAGTAAAACTCTACCCCTGCGCCCTCATTGAAGGGACTGGTCTTATGGCGCATTGGGAAAAAGGGACATGGCGCCCCTATTCTGAAGATGAGCTTGTCGACGTACTCACTGCAGATGTGCTGGCTACCCCTGCTTACACGCGCCTTTCCCGTATGATCAGAGATATATCAACCCAGGATATTGTTGCGGGCAATAAAAAACCCAACTTGCGTCAAATGGTAGAAGAACGCCTACGCACCGACGGTTATCACGAAGCTATCCGCGAGATCCGTTTCCGCGAAATCAATCGCGAAACCGTTGACATAAATAAACTTACGCTAAAAGAAATCGTCTACCAAACCGAGGTATCCGAAGAACATTTCTTACAGTGGGTTGACCCCACTGACCGTATCGCTGGCTTTTTACGCCTGTCACTTCCCTATAAAAGCTATATCACTGCACACGCTGGTGAAATCCCTATATACGCCGGTGAAGCCATGATTCGCGAAGTGCATGTATATGGCGTGGCAGCGCACTTACATCACACCGATGCGGGCGTGCAGCATCTGGGACTCGGCCGCCAACTGGTCGAACAAGCATGTATTATTGCCGCAAAAGCAGGTTTTACTAAGTTGAATGTTATCAGTGCTATTGGCACGCGCGAATACTATCGACGCCTTAGTTTTTATGACAATGGCCTCTATCAGCAGCGCAATTTACTTGAACCAACAAAATAAGCTGCTCCAAATGCAACGATAGCCACTCACGCCGTGAGCATCAGAGGCCGCTGGGTCGGCACCACAATGAAGACACTAAACTGAAGGCACCACGCTTGGTAATCTCCTTGCGTACACAAAAGCAGATCGCGCGCCTTCACCTGCCGCGTATGGACTCGTCTTTGAACAGATCGATTTTCCTTTTAAACATTGCGCTACAATAGCAAGGCTTGAAAGGGGGACCCATGATTGAATGCCTGAAAACTACTCTGGTAGGCACCGACTTGCTAACACAGCCCATAACTACTCCGGAGCCAGGCTGTTGGATTAACGTTGTCTCCCCCGATTCAAACGATCGCGACTGGTTGCTCAATCAGGTTGACATCGCCCCTGAATTTGTCCGATCTGCTTTCGACGATGAAGAGTCTTCGCATATCGACTACGATGACGATGCAAATCAGACGCTTATTATTGTCGACTGTCCGTTCGTAGAAGATGCTTCTGAAGCGGAAGACCCGGACATCGTGCAATATGATACACATCCGCTCTCGTTTATCTTTCTGCCCGAAAAAGATATGCTCGTTACTGTTAGTCTGCGCGAAAACGCAATTGTGTCGCAATTTGCGAGCGGACATGGAGTGCGAAGGATGAACACCAACCAGCGCACGCGGCTCTTCCTTCAGATATTCTTGCGTATCTCTCAACGCTACGTCATTTACCTGCGCAATATCGACCGTCAGTTCAACCGTATCGAAGCAAGTTTGCGCCGTGACCTACGCAACAGCGAACTCATTAAGATGCTTGGTTTCGAGAAGTCGCTCGTTTATTTTTCCACATCGCTTAAAGCCGATGAAGCAACACTCACTAAGGTCAGTAGCGGACGAGCAGTGCGACTTTACGAAGACGATCGCGATCTACTTGACGATGTTTTTATCGAACTGCGCCAGGCTATCGAGATGAGCGCTATCTACACGAACATTCTTGATGGCACCATGGATACGTTCGCCAGTGTTATTAGCAATAATCTCAACATCACCATGCGCACACTGACCATTATTACGTTGGTGCTCGCCATCCCAACGATGGTGTTTAGTTTCTATGGTATGAATGTAAGCGACCTGCCAGCTGCCGATACATTTGCATTCCCCATTATCTGCGCCCTTATCGGTTGCGGTATAGCAGCTATCTTTTTCTGGCGAAGCCGTCTCTTTAAATAGCTACTCTCAATAGTTTCATCAGATAGCATTAAATAGCGCTTAAGCGCTCTTCGGAAGTCACCACAGGTGCAGATGCTTGCCGTAAGAGGCGCTTCTTCATTGTCCATGTTAGTAAAAACGACAAATTAACAATAACAAACACGCTACCGCAGTTGTGTACCAACGCCCCTGTTACGGGGTCAAGCACTGCCGTAATAGCCAATATAATGGCAACAAAATTGAGAAGCATTGAAAAGGTCAGATTTGCTTTGATAACACGCATCATGTGACGTGAAAGCGCCGTGAGGTGAACAAGGCCATCAATACGATCCTCCATGATTGCAATATCAGCCTGAACAGATAGCTCATTGATATCTTGCGCTATTTGATGCTTCAACAACAGCTATCAAATAAAAGCGGTGTCGATCTTCAATGAAGGGGCAAAGTATAAGGAAGGCTCTAGCTACTGATAGTCATGCAGCGGCATATCCGCCAGAAAACGCTCGACGATAAGGGCACTTCGATGCGCTGCCTTTTCTTCAAAGACCGGATACGCCTCAGCATCGCTTCCATCAGCTTTATCTGATATAGCCCGAATAATGCTAAAGGGAATCCCATTTGCATGGCATGCTTGTGCAATGGCTGCGCCTTCCATTTCACAACAACACGCACCAAATGCATGCGCGATATAGTGCTTATCGTCGTCGGAACAGATAAACCTATCCCCTGTCGCAATGCGCCCTCGTTGTATCGAAATTTCAGGCACTGCCGCGCGGGCAGCGGCTGCTACCGCATCGCTAAGTTCCCCATCAACTGGAAAGATGGCACTTGGCAAACCAGGAACCTGTCCCGGTGCATAGCCGAGTTTTGTCACATCCATATCGTGCTGTACACAATCAAGAGCCACAACCACATCGCCAATATCGAGCGTCGCATCAAGCGAGCCCGCCGCACCAGTGTTGATAATATGGGTTACCTCGAAATGGTCGACCAATACCTGCGTACACAACGCCGCGTTTACCTTGCCGACACCACATCGCACCACAACACATGGAACGCCCGCGATAATTCCCTGGCAGTATGGTGCTCCAGCAACAAACACCGTTTCGCGGTTGTCCATATGCTCTTGTAAAAGGGTAACTTCGACATCCATAGCACCAATGATGCCAACAATAACAGGACAATCCTTCATGCGCGCCTGCCTTTACACTGGATAGGATAGGTGGTCTGCATCAATACCCTCAAGGGTGCTATCAAGAAACCGCTGTGCCCACCATTGTGCTTGAGGTAAGTCGCTGTCATGGTAATTGCCGCATTCTTCAGGGCGTGCACCAGGCACTTCGCCATTAAAGTCACGCACAAACACACAGAAACGCTTTAGCAATCCAACGATTTCACGTGAGGAAACCGTACCGAATACCAGGAGATAGAACCCTGTGCGACAACCCATAGGCCCAAAGTAGACTATTCGGCTTCCCCATTCGGCATCATTGCGCATGAATGTTGCCCCCAGATGCTCGAGGCAATGCACAGCAGCAGTATCCATCACGGGCTCTCGGTTTGGTGCTGTCATGCGAATATCGAACGTCGTTACAACTGCACCAGTTTCTACATCAACGTCTTCGCGTGAAACATATACACCTGGTTCGAGTGTAAGATGGTCGACAGTAAAGCTTGCAATCTTATCCATAAAATAACTCCCCTTGCGTAGAGTTCCGTTCCTGATGACAAGACCCCTTGTGTGGACTTCTATCCCTGATAGTAAAATCCCTTGTATGGGCTTCCGCTCGTAGCAGCAAATCGTAATAACAAGAAGACAGTATACCTTGATGCCCAAACGCAACAATGAGGATAGATACGTTTAACCACGAACGCAGCCTGACCGCAAAGTATAGCCCCGCTGCTCAAATACAACAGCGGAGGTAGAGCTATTCGGCGGTATCCAAAACCTCTTCTATACGTGCAAGCGCATTGATGATATTACGACGCGACAAACATCCAACTAGTTTGCCATCGCGTGTAACCGGAACCTTTTTAATGCGCTTTGTGGAAAGTGCCTTGAATACATCTTCAGGATCGCCATCTGAATCCACCGTCACCACATTCTTCGTGGCAATACGCATGACATCAAGGCTAACGAGTTCTTTCATTCGATCAAGAAACCCATCCGATTCCATCATCGTAAAGTAGTTAGTACCGTCGGTGTAGCATGCATCTTGTTTTATTAAATACTTGAGTACATCGCCATCGGACAAAAAGCCAACAACTCGCTTATCGTCATCTACAATCGGTACCCCATTCGTGTCGTTAGCACGCATGGCATCAATTGCCTCGCGCACGCTGCTCCCCACGGTTACATATGGTGACTGCGCATTCATCACATCAGAAACCAACCAGGGGCGCTCAAGGCCAGGGATCAAATCAGCTTGTCCAACAGTGTCAACTGGCTGCGATACAGCACTTGTATCTTCGCCGGGACGGTCACGCACAAACAGCAGGATACCTACCGACACAATAAGCAGCAGCACGCACATGCCAATAAAGGCGATATGCACCCCCACAAATGTTGTCGTAGTTTCATCGACCCCCTGCGGCGCAAACACGCTCGAAAGGGCTGTCAAACTCACAATAAAGGCAGTACCAAACGAAGCGCCCACCTGATTCATAGTGGACGAAAGAGCATTGCCATGCTGTACCACACTATTGTCGAGTGAATTGATGCCCCACGTATTGAGCGGTGTAATAAGAAACTGGATACCAATAGACATAGCGGTATACACCACGGTGACTATCAGGATCGGCATGCTCATCGAGAACATTGTCAAGCCGATTGCAGCAGCGGTTAAAAACAGAGCGCCAAATACCGCTAGTCCGCGCACGCCGCGCTTATCGAAAAGTCGACCAGCTGCCAATCCACAAACAGCACCAAGCAGCGCACCAGGCAGCATAAGCAAACCGGAAACAGTCGCAGTTTCACCCATAACCTGCTGCACGTAAAGCGGCAAGACCACTTCAGATCCAACTAGAGCCGCCTCAAGTATGGCAATAAGAATAACAACCGTGCGAAAACGCCGTTCTTTCAGTACCTGGATGCGCAGTAGAGGTACCTCGAGCTTTGTCTGTCGGCGCGCAAATACCGCCAAAAGCACGATGCCTACCGCAATTAAAGCAGCGGGAATCATCCATGTATCTGCCGAAGTGGAAAGCGAAATACCCGTCAGCAGACTGAGCATGCCCACAAGCAAGAGAACAACCGAAGGTTTGTCAAACGGAACACGTTCAAAGTTGGTAGGAATGTGCAGAGAAAACGATGCAAATAGAACAACAATGGCACCAAGCACGGCCACGATCACAAACAACATCCGCCAGCCAACAGAGTCAACAAGCAAACCAGAAAGCGACGGCCCAATTGCTGGCGCAAAGCTGATGATAAGGCCGATAACTCCCATAGCTGCTCCGCGGTTTTCGCGCGGAAATACTAACAGCACCAGCGTAAACGACATCGGCATAATAATGCCGGTTGCCATAGCCATCATGACACGCGCTAAAAGAATCACCCAGAAGTTTGGTGCCACCGCTGCCACTACAGCCGCAACCGAGAACCACGCAATGCCAGCCATAAACAGCCGACGAGAAGAAAAACGCCCAATAAAAAAGGCATTCAGCGGAATAACGACCGCTTCCACCAGGGCATAACCACTCGTTAACCACTGAACCGTTGTGGCATCAACGCCGGTATCGCGCATGATGTGAGGCAGAGCCGGCGAAAGCATCGTCATGTTGAGCACAACCAAAAGCGCTCCCGAAAGGATGACTGCCACCATCATTTTCTGTTGCCGCGTTAAATCCATACAAATATCCGCCCTTTCAGAGCTTGTTGCAGACGCTTCTGCGTTTCGTCGTTCTATTGTTCTTTGGTATAGCGAGAAGATAACCCGCACATGAACTCAGAGGACACTGTAACGCAATCCAGTTGCCGCCGCGAATATTGCATATCCTAGCGTTATGGTTTCGTCATATTAATGCGTGCTGAGTGCCAAGCAATGCGTGCATTTTAGTACTGAGCGAAACGCTCGTGACGTTGACGAACGAGGTCTTCGGCCGACACGTTGCGCAAAGCAGCAAGGCTGCGCGTTAAGAAAGCGCGCAAATTATCAGCCGCCTGCTCAGGATTCTCGTGAGCTGGGCCACTTCCCTCTGAAACTACTTCATCAGCCACGTGCATTTCGTACACCTGATTAGCATTCATGCGCATAACTTCAGCTGCTTCAGGCGCTCGCGAGCGGTCTTTCCACAGAATGGAAGCAAACCCTTCAGGCGAAAGTACCGAATACACGGCGTGCTCTTGCATTCCCACCTTATTAGCTACTGCCAGAGCAAGTGCACCACCCGATCCACCTTCACCGCAAAGCACCGATACAACCGGAACGCGCAGGCCAGCCATAGCTACAAGGTTATCCGCGATAGCATTACCCTGACCGCGTTCTTCTGAATCGGCCCCACAAAATGCCCCTTGCGTATCCACAAGACACACGATGGGCCGATTGAACTTTTCAGCTTGACGCATCAGCCGCAAACTCTTGCGATATCCTTCTGGCTGCGGGCAACCAAAATTGCGCCGAATACGCTCTTTCAGGTCGGCGCCCTTTTCTTGGGCAATCACGGTAACCGCTTGATTACCAAGCCAGCCCACCCCAGCGATGATGGCACCATCGTCAGCAAATGAACGGTCGCCATGCAATTCGATAAAGCCGTCGAATATCTGGTTAATATAATAGCTTGAACAGGGACGATGCACATTACGAGCCAGCTGTACACTCTGCCACGCATTTCCTGAACCTGAGCTAAGCGCATCATTTGCTGCTGGCTTTGCCTCTGCAACATCTGCCTGATGAGAACTTTCGCTTGCTGCAGCATCTGAGCTGATGCTCTCGGCCTCATCAACAGTTGACTGCATGGCTAACGAAGAACCGTCTTCAGTTTCATATGATCCTTGTTCGAGCGTTTGTCGCAAGGTACGAACAGGATCGGTATGCGCCTGAACAACCTGTTTGACCATACCAATAAGCGACGAAAGCGCCCCCTCTTCATCCGGTTGAGCGTCGGTGAGAGGCAAGCGGCCGTACGTCACATGGTTGTAGGTATTGTGCCCCGAAGTAAGCGCACGGCAAACAGCTTGGTAGTTAACAATCGTTTCTGTACTGCCTTCACGCACTGGACGCGATTGTGTTGCAAGATGCACCGCAAGCAAATGAGCAAGAGTCGCACGCAGTTCATCGCGTGCAATAATGGCATCAACCAATCCATGTTCTAGGGCAAATTCAGCTGTTTGAAACCCTTCGGGAAGCTCTTGGCGAATGGTGTCGCGAATAACACGCTTACCAGCAAACCCCAACAACGCACGTGGCTCGATCAAGATAATATCGGCCTGCGTAGCAAATGAAGCCGTTACTCCCCCAGTGGTCGGATCGGTGACCACCGAAATATAAGGCAAGCCGGCCTGTGCATGACGCTCAACAGCACATGACACCTTTGCCATCTGCATAAGCGAGATAAGTCCTTCTTGCATACGAGCGCCACCCGAAGCGGTAAAAACAACCACCGGCAGCCCTGCTTCAGTTGCACGATCAAAGAGACGGGCAACTTTTTCACCAACCACCGAGCCCATCGAGCCCATGAAGAACCCGGCCTCCATAACACCAATGGCTAAAGAAATCCCTGCAATAGCACCACGGCCAGTACGCACTGCTTCCTGAAGACCGGTCTTTTCTCGCTGTGTTGTTAACTTCTCTTCGTAACCGGGAAAATCAAGCGGATCTGTCTCCGGCAAGCAGGCATCCCATTCGATAAAAGTGCCCATATCAAGCAGGTCGTTAATACGCTCGTCAGACGACATACGAAAATATCCGCCACAAGCCGGACAGGTGTAATGACGCTTTGCCACGCCTTTTTTATCGAACGTCAGACCACAGTGTCGACACGTGACCCATTCGTCTGCTTCTGAAAGCTGTCGGGTGGTACTACAGCGCTGCCACCCCAAAAGAGGATGCTCAGAATCAATAGCTCTATAAACCGCAATGCCCCTGTTTTGTGCGCGAGCAAGAAAGGAATCGACTGATGAAAGCGCACTTGATACTCCATCAAGCAAAATAACCTGCACTGAAGCCTCTTCAGCGGCCGCAAGCACCGCATGCGCGTTTGAAAACAATGCATCGCCATAATGTTCGCCCAAACGCACCGTCTGACCAGGAATGCGAGAAAATGGAACGGGTTTACGATCGTCAGTAAACGGTGTTACCGGCGTCATGCCGGCTTCACAAACAGCAGTTGCCAGCGTGCGTAGATTCTTCCCTTGCGACATAACGAGTGCGCGGACAAGCGCAGTCCTGTCGTCATGAGGTCGCGCGGACGAAGGAACGGCCGTATATTCTTCGAGCGCTGCCGCACTTGTTGCATTCGGTGCAGCAGAGCTGTCTGTTCCCGAAAGAACCTTCTGCAGTGCTTCTTCAGCGATGCGCTCAAGTCGATAGGAAACGGCACTCGTTGTATCTGTTGAAGTGGTAGTTTCATCTGCTATCTGATCAGATGATGTCGCTTGAATCCCTTTGGCATCGCGTGTTTCATCGCTGCCGTATGTGTAATATTCCTTCTCCACGACAATGCCGCCTTTCTGAGGTCCTGTTAAGGCCTTTCGTGAACCTTTATCAGCCGCGCGCACCCGCATCTACCCAGGCTGGGCTACTGAATTGGACTGCCAAAACCGAAGCACTCTCTCAAACGCAGTGGGTTTAACGCTCTTTCAGAATGTTCGGTTACCAACCAAGCTGAAACACTCTCTCAAACGCTATTTAGCTAACACGTACTTCTGTGTAGCGGTGGCGCAAACGGCATCGCCCACCTTTGCCGTCACCTCGGCCACGCACAACCGCGTCGACGATTTGACGATAGTCGCTTCGAGGCGCACGGTATCACCAGGCGACACCTGATGACGGAATCGCGCCTTATCAATGCCGGTTAAAAAGCCAAGATGGCCTTCTTCACCCCGGTCGACAAGCAGACAGAAGGAAGCCGCCTGCGCGAGCGCTTCCATTAAGATAACGCCGGGCAACACCGGATGCCCTGGGAAATGCCCTTTGAACACTGGTAAGTTTGGGTCGACATCAAGTTCAGCAACAACGCGTGACCCCGGATCGCACGAAATAACGCGTGTGACCCAGACAAACGGGTCACGATGAGGCAACACTGCTTCGACAACTTCTCTGCCACAGGGATAGGTGAATTCCACGCTTCCTCCTAACGAACAGGCGCAATAGCCAGCGCTGCATTGTGGCCGCCAAAACCAAGATTTGTGGATAAGGCGACCTTTTGAGGATAGTTTGTCAGCGCTTCGGTCAGCACCCGCACAGGGCAATCCTCTGCCGGCTCGGCAAAGCCCGTTGTCGGCGGAACGGTGTCACGCATCACCGATAAGGCGCATACGATGGCCTCCGCTGCGCCCGCTGCACCAAGCATATGCCCGGTAGTTCCCTTTATAGATACGACCGGAATTTCAGCGGCATCCCCATCCGCTAGCGCGTGCAGCGCAGCAGATTCCGTTGCATCGTTCGCTTGCGTGCCGGTGCCATGAGCATTGAGGTGGCCCAAATCTGAAGGGTTAAATCCGCCTTCGGCGAGTGCGTCTGCCATAGCCCGACAAATACCTTCAGCTGATGGATCAGGTGCTGTCATGTGATAGGCATCGCCCGTCGACCCAAAACCTGTTATTTCAGCCAGTATCTGAGCCCCCCGCGCCATGGCATGTTCGAACGACTCAAGTACGAGAGCGCCGGCTCCTTCGCCAGCGACGAATCCACCGCGACGCGCGTCGAACGGCAACGAAGCGGCGGTAGGATCGTCCGATTTGGAAAGCGCACCTAAGTTACTAAAGCCAGCAATGCAAATAGGGTTAATTGATTCTTCGGTACCACCAGCTAAGGCCACATCAGCATACCCGTGACGAATACTGCGCACAGCCGAACCAATGCAGTGAGTGCCCGTTGCACAGGCCGTAGCGATATCGAGACACTCCCCCTTCATGCCATAGCGGATCGCGAGATTACCCGCTGCAATATTGCCAATCATGGTGGGAATGAAAAGAGGACTTACGCGCTTGGGACCCTTATCGTGCAAGGTGTCAAAGCCGTTTTTTAGCTCGTCGATACCACCGATACCAGTGCCAAAGACAACCGCAACACGCGCGGGATCTTCGTCTGCCATAGACAGACCAGCCTGCGCAATTGCCTCGTCTGATGCGACAAAGGCGTATTGCACAAAGCGACCGAGACGACGCGACTCTTTCTTGGTTAAGCCATGCTCGAGCGCATCGAAATTCTTTATTTCGCCAGCGATGTGTACATCGAACTCTGCCGTATCAAATCGTTCAATCGGCGCGATACAGCAGCGCTTCCCCACAACAGCGTCCCAGAGAACTTCGATACCAATACCAGCGGGCGTAATCGCACCCATACCGGTAATTGCCACCCGATGTGCGCCATCAGCGCGGCGTGTATTCAGCTGTTCACTCATAAGGAAATACCTCCATCTACGCAGATAACCTGCCCGGTGATATACGAAGCTTCGTCACTTGCGAGGAAACGAGCAAGATTTGCAACGTCATCAGGCAAACCCAAACGACCCGCACCAATACGTTCGGCAATTGAAGTACGCTGAGCTTCGGAAAGTGCAGCGGTCATATCGGTTTCAATGAAGCCCGGCGCAATAGCGTTCACCGTAACACCCCGGCTTGCAAGTTCGCGCGAAAGAGCCAGTGTCAGGCCAATCACCCCCGCTTTTGAGGCAGCGTAATTCGCCTGCCCCGCATTACCATGCACGCCTACCACACTACTCATGTTGATAATACGGCCATGTCGTTGCTTCATAAATGGCTTTGCTACTGCTTTGCAGCAGTTAAACGTGCCTTTTAGATTCACGTTAATGACAGCGTCGAAGTCGGCTTCTTTCATGCGCATAATCAGGCCATCGCGCGTGATGCCCGCATTGTTTACCAGTATGTCGACGCGGCCAAATGCAGATATGGCTCCATCGATCAGGCGCTTTGCTTCATCTTCACGCGACACATCAGCTGCAATAGCAATTGCTTGCACGCCATAGTCATGCGCAAGATTATCTGCCGTCTGCTGCGCAGCGGGAAGTCCCCCTTCATGCGAGCAGTTGACGATGATATTGCAACCATCTTGCGCCAGGCGTTCGGCAATGGCTTTTCCAATACCCCGACTCGAACCGGTCACCACGGCACAGCGTTCGAGTTCGGATGAATTGATATCCTGCATGCTCTTCCTTTCTGTAAAGCTAAAGGGCATTAAGATCAGCTCCAGCATACGCCTCAACGCATTGCATAAAGCTCTCTTCATCTTGCACGCACAGCCGTGTCGCTTCTTTATCGATACGCCGCACAAGACCACTCAACACGCCACCAAAACCAACTTCGACAAACGTACGTGCTCCCAGCGATTCAAGGTATGCAACGCTCTTCTCAAACAGCACCGGATGCGTTAGGTGATCTGCCAAATGTGCCCGAGCGGCAGACGCAGAAAGTGGCCGCGCGTCGGTATTGCAGATAAGAGGAATTCGTGCCTCGGCAAAGGTAACGTTAGACAAGAATGAATCGAACTCATAGGCGGCAGGCTGCATCAAGGGACTGTGGAATGCACCCGCTGTGGCAAGACGAGAAAAACGTTTGCCTTGCGCAGCCCAGGCTTCCTCGGCGCGCGACACCGCGTCAACTTCTCCTGAAATAACAATTTGACCAGGACAGTTGAAGTTCGCCGGCACCAATACCTGACCTTGTGCACACCCGTTACATACCGCACGTACACTGTCGTGGTCGGCCTTCAAGAGCGCACTCATAGCACCAGGGCGCTCAGCTGCAACGCGTGCCATTATCGCCGCGCGCTCGCGCACGATACGAAAAGCCTCCGTATCGGACACCATGCCTGATAAGGCAAGAGCACTCATCTGACCGAGCGAAAACCCCAGTATTGCGGCAGGCTGCACCCCAGCGGATATAAGCGCGCGACCAAGCGCAATTGACAAGGTGGTAATAGCTGCCTGCGCATTGCGGGTATCGTTAAGAACCTCCGCAGGAGCATCTGATACCAGTTGCTTCATATCACAGCCAAATACATCCGACGCACATTCAAAGGTTTCAGCGACGGCGGGAATCTGCAGCGCACTGATACCCATGCCAGGTTGTTGCGAACCCTGCCCTGAGCACAGAAAAACCGGCGCCGTCGCTGCAATGGATGCAAGGGGCATAGCGGCAGAAGGCAAAGTTGTAGAAGACGAGGTCGTTATAGGCGTAGTTGTAGAAGTAGGTATAGCTGGAGAAGACGCTTCAGTGGACATATACGTTCCTTTTGATCATGCAAGCTTCTTTATGGCTCAGTGTCGTACTGAAAGACTACTGAAGAAGGCGCCCTCGGTGAGCATTAAGCTCTGCAAGGCCCGCAAGCGGAGTGGCCGCCAGCGCTTCGGCTTCGGCAAGCATGGACGTAATAACAGCATGTGCTGTCAAGCGTTCACTCACCAAACCGGCAACTTGACCAGCCATAATGGAACCTTCTTCCACATCACCCGAAACAGCGCGGCGCAGACTGCCCACATACATATGCTCAAGTTCATCACCAGCAGAGGGAGTTGCCTCAAGCTTGCGCACCTGTCGTGCAAAACGATTCTTCAAACACCGTACGGGATGCCCCGTTCCACGCCCGGTGACACAGGTGTCAGAATCTTTTGCACCGAGGATTTTTTCCTTATAGGCATCAGCCACCGTACATTCGTCGACCGTCAGAAAACGCGTACCACATTGCACAGCTTCGGCACCCAAGGCGAAAGCTGCAAGCATGCCACGCCCGTCAGCGATGCCACCAGCACCGATCACAGGAATAGAAACTTCTTGGCAGACTGCCGGAATCAACGCCATCGTGGTTAGCTCGCCGACATGGCCACCCGATTCCGTGCCTTCCGCTACCACCGCATCGGCTCCCAAGCGCTCCATGCGTCGGGCCAATGCTGTAGAAGCCACAACGGGAATCACCTTGATGCCCGCTTCTTTCCACATTTCCATGTAGTTTGCCGGGCTGCCCGCCCCCGTTGTAACAACGTCAATGTGCAAATCGCACAACAGACGCGCCAAATCGGCAGCATTTGGATCCATGAGCATCACATTTGCGCCAATTGGTTTAGACGTGATGGCACGGGCGCGCATTACCTGTTCTTCAACCCAATCAAGCGGCGCGCCACCGCATGCAATAATGCCCAGGCCACCTGCTTCGCTGACCGCACCAGCAAGACTGGCATCAGCAATGCGTGCCATAGCTCCTTGGATGATGGGGGCTTCAATACCCAAAAGCTCGGTTACCCTCGTTTCCACGGCAGTTCCTTCCCTGTGAGCCCGTTCATCTTTTCGATGTGCCTGGCCATCTTCTTGGTATGCGTGATGCAGCAGGCAAAATTACTTACTCTTACAAATTGTTTGATATTCAAACTTTTAGTGATGATAGGGTTCGGCCCGCCCTCTTGCAACCCTCTCCACGAGAACGCGATGGCCCAAACAGACGGCGTACAGGGAGTACCAGCACCTATCAAACCAGCAAGGTAGTACGCGTGCATTTATGCGCGTTCCTCAAAAAATGCTTTGACTTTCATAAGCGCTACAGCAAGCACGCGTTCTTCACCTTCGGAAAGTTCGGACAATGCCGCATCCACCATTTTTTCGTGAAAGATTCGATGCACCCGGTAGACCTTCCGTCCAGCACAGGTAAGCGATAAAAGTACCTTGCGGCGGTCTTCGTCGGAGCGTGTACGCCGAACAAAACCTAGTCGCTCTAACTTATTTACTGCCGTCGTAAGCGTTGCCATGGTTACCCCAAGCCGCGTTGCAGCAACATTCATAGGATTTTGTTCGTGCAGGCCAATTGCCACAATAGTATGTACATCGGTAATAGTAAGTCCGCGCGTAAACTTGTTATCAAGCGACTGCTCTTCGATACGTAGAATTGACTGAAAAGTCCCACTTAACAGATCATCAAGATCAAGACCCTGATCAATCAAGGGCGCATGGGGCACAGTAGGCACAGCATCATTACCAGTTGGCATGGACGCGCTCCTTTCGGCATCATAAGGGGTATCATGGAAGTCGGATGTGTTCGCTCGGCAAGACCGAGCTGGATATATTCCCTTTGATAGTCTAACGAATTATAGACGACATGTTCATTGCCGTCATCCTGCATACGGATCGTTAAAGGAGAAGCATATGGGTTGCACTGTCATCGGTTCGGGTCGGGCTGTGCCTGCCCTTCGGGTAACCAATGATGATATGTCGCATATTGTGGATACCGATGACGAATGGATATCCCAACGCACGGGCATTAAGTCGCGCCGCATTGCTCTTTCGGAAACAGCAACCGATCTTGGAGAAGCGGCTGCGCGCAGAGCGATGGGTGAAGGCAACAGCAATGGAAATGGCAGTAGCGACAGTAGCGGCTGGACCTTGCAGCACACAGATCCGCGCACGATCGACCTTATCATCTGCATGACCATCACTCCTGATACCACCATTCCTAGCCAAGCTGCTCTTCTGAAAGAACGCTTGGGCGCCATGCACGCTATTGCTTTTGACTTAAATGCTGCCTGTTCAGGCTGTACATACGGCATTACCGTTGCCCAAAGCATGATGCTGGCATCAACGATTACCCCCGGCACGTCAAATCCTATCCGGCGCGCGCTTGTTATTGGCGTTGAACGCCTTTCGCGCATCGTCAACTGGACCGACCGTTCAACGTGTGTGCTCTTTGGCGATGGCGCAGGGGCCGTTATGTTGGAATGGAACGAACAGAAACGCGGCGTGCGCAGTTCGTTTTTGAAAAATACCGACGATGTCGATCGCACCCTCAACCGTGCAAGCATGTTTGATCTTTCAACGTTCCCCTTTGGTACAGGCCCTGCAGTTGATCCCCCTTTAAACACAAGTACCTCACAGCACAACCCGTTCATTACGATGGAGGGGCAAAAGGTATTCAAGTTTGCCACTGCCGCCATTATCGAAGCGATTGAAGCAGTGCTTGAGCGCGCGGGGGTTTCCCTCGACGAAGTAAGCTGTATCGTCCCTCATCAGGCTAATGAGCGCATCATTCGCTATGCCGCTCGCAAGCTCAACGTAGCTGAGGACCTCTTCCAAATCTCAATCGCCGAAACCGCCAACACGAGTGCAGCGAGCGCTCTTATGGCTTTGGCGGATGCGTACCAAGCGGGGCGTATTCATACGGGCGATACCGTAATCATGGTTGGCTTTGGCGGCGGGCTTACTTCGGGCGCCGTTTTGTTCGAAGCGTAAGAGCAAACCTATAATAAATGTCGGTAGAAAACAGCTGGTAAATCGTATAAACGACCACTGTCTAAGCTGTATTAGCCCTGCGCGGCGGCGGTTTTCATCCCCCGTTGAATCGTTACCAAGAAAATAGTAATAACCATCAGCACCAGACCCACCCAATCAGCGCCCGTAAAGGCGGTACCAAGCCAGAGTGCTGAAAACAGCGTCGCGGAAACCGGCTCGATCGCACCAAGTAAGCCACCGCGCATGCTGCCAACTACCGAAACGCCATGTAGGTACAAACCAAATGCGGCAAACATTCCAATAACCACGATGACCACCAGCATGCCAATGCCATTTGCATCGAGCACCGGCATAAGAGCCCCTAAGGCCATATCCCCCGTTTGCGGGCCAATACCCAACATGGCGAGCACAATCGACACGACCCAAACAGCCATGGCAGCAAAACCACCAAACAGCATACCGAGACCAGTAATAGGCAAACTCCCCCACTGCGCAAAAAGCTTGCGCGGCTGCATAACATAGAGCGCGAGAGAAGCCGCATTCATCATGCCCCAAAACAGCCCTTCCGCTGGAAGATTGAGCGTGCCAAAATCACCCTTAGTAGCAATCAACATGACGGCAGCAAAAGCGCATATCACACCAAGAAATTCCCCCGCATAGGGCAGACGACGTGCCGTGAAGCAGGTAACGAGCATGATAAGGATAAGGCCAACATTTGCGAGCACCGTAGCGGTACCAGCATTCGTATACCCAATAGCAATAACATAGGTTATCTGATCGAGATACAAGCCGATGCATCCAAATACCAGCAGCGAGCCCACCGTGCGCTTATCGGACAGAATACGTCTGATTGCGCCGCGCTGGGTAATCATGGTATAGCCGATAAAAAGTACGCTTGCGCCCAGCATACGAACCATCGTGATAAAAATCGACGATATCTCGTATGACGAAAGTAGAAATTCGGCACATGAACCTGAAAAGCCCCAGAGTGTTGCACCTAATAGGGCTGCTATAACGCCCTGCGCAAATCGTTGCGGCTTTTCCTGCATTGCTGTTCCTCCAACTGAACGCCGTACGACATGTAGACACATGCTGCGTGTAATGCGTCGCTAGATTATCGCAGAACCGCCGGCTTATCGGGGAAAAAGATCTCCTGCACAGAATCGGGCACCTGGGTTGGCTTTGTACCGGATGCTTGAGCAGATGCTGTATCGGATCTCTTATCGGGGATTTTGCGAGGCACTGTATGGGAAGTCGTACGCTGAAGAGTATTTTCATGCGCGCGAGCACGCGAAGAAGTCAGCAGAGAAACCCCTACCATCAGCACAAACGCTACGGAAAGCCCAATAACAATCTGATGTAAACCAGCTACTTTAAACCCAGCAGCCATGCAGACGCAGTAAGCGAGCGTTCCACCTATCATCGAAGCAAGAGCCCCTTGCTTGGTAGCCCGTCGCCAAAACAGCGCCCCTAAAAGCACCCAGCAGAACGCCGTTTCGAGACCGCCAAATGCGAACATATTGATCTTCCAGATTACATCGGGCGGAACAATTGCCAGAACAAAAACTATTGCACCCAAAGCCAGCGTGATGCACTGGCTTGCCCGTGCAAGTGTTGTATCAGGAATCGATCGGCCCATCTGTTGGGCGCGATGCATCCATAAATCTTTAATGAAGGCAGAAGAAGAAGCAATGAGCAGCGAAGAAACGGTTGATATGGAAGCGGCAATCGGGCCAACAATGGCAATACCCGCCAGCCACGTCGGAAGACAGCGAATAATCGTCTGTGGAATAATGTTATCCACGCTGCCACCATACTCGGCCAAATCACCTGTTAATACGCCAGCCGACAGGGTACCTAATGCTGTTACCCCAATCATCATAGCGCCGATAATAACTGTGCCCGATGTCATCGCGTGACGTAGTGCCCGCGTATCTTTGTAGCCCATGCACCGCACCACCGATTGCGGCAAACAAAACGTAAATATGCCCACAAGCAGCCACTGCGTAAAATATAGAGAAAGTGGCATTTTGCCGTCGGCAAAGGGTTTCATCATTTCAGGATGGTTCGCCTGAATAGTATCCATAATAGCGGTATAGCCACCGCCAGCCGTCAGTATTCCCGCAGCAAGAACCACGATTCCTACGAGCATCGCAATGCCGCACAGTGCATCGGTAAACGCCACACCGCGAAACCCCCCAATGGTGGTGAAGACAACAACAGCGCCCCCAAAAATCAAAAGGCCCGCGACATAGGAATAGCCCGTTACTGCCGAAAATAGCTTTGCCCCACCAACGAACTGAGCCACCATCGTCGCTGAAAAAAATACAACGATGATAAGTGCCGAAAGATTCGCAAGCAGATTAGAGTGATAGCGCGCACGGATAACATCAACAACGGTAACCGCTCCTAATTTGCGTGAAACAAGCGCCATCTTCTTACCCATAATGCCATAGAGCAAAAACAGTGCGGTCACCTGCACAGCTGCCATATAGACCCAACCGAGTCCGACATTCCACGCCTGCCCGGGGCCGCCGACAAATGAACTAACCGACCCGTATGTGGCAATCGTCGTCATCGCCAAAACAAACGGACCAAGGCTTCGACTACCAATAAAATATTCGGCGATAAACCCGCCCGAAGAAGCACGCTCGCCACGACGACGTGCCACAACGGCAATTGCCAGAGCGATTGCCAGAAATACAATAACGGGAAGCAGACTAGCAAGACTATTCATGACCGATCTGCTTCCCACTGTCCGCAGCAGTTGTATCGCTGCTTATCTGATCATCCGCTTCCTCGTCAAAGGAAAAGTCAACGAAAACACGCCGCGAAAGAAACACCGATACCGCAATGGCGCAGATCCAGGTTCCAAGAGTGCCACCAATAACCCAAAGAGGCGTGTGGAACACTTCAATACCGGTACCTGCCAAGCCAAACCCATCAGCAATCCAAACAGCAATAGTTACCACTAGGGCTGCTACAGTTGCTTTTGCTTCGCGATTCGCCTGCTGCATCTTCTGCCTGTACGTCAGGCGGTCTGGCGAGTCCATGGTGCTCCTTTACGGCAAACAAAATAGATTTGTAGTCGTGAGGTAGTGTACTACGCAACCACCGAAGCTTCGTATCCCGCGTCAACAACCGCATCAACAAGTGCGGCATCGGGTACCTCTTGAGCAAGATCAACCACTGCATTTTTGTCGGCAAGGCTTACCTTTACCGAACTGACTCCTTCAATGCCTTCAAGCGCTTTCGTTACATGAGCAACACAGTGCTCGCACATCATGCCGTCTACTGCAAGGGTCTTCTTCATAGTTGGTTCCTTTCTATCTACTTCGTTTTCAGGATTGTTTTGAGTTGTCTGTCCTTCACCATTCGATTGGCTCACGCTATCTGATGTGCTATCACCAGACTGACCAGTGCTTTTTGACTTATCGTCATCTGGCTGACTGTTATTCTTCGATCGGTTATCGCCCTCCAGTTTGATGTTGCTGTTTACCTTAATGTCATCACCCAACTGGTCGCTGTTCCGTTGTCCGGCGCTCAATTGACCAGCGTCCACTGAAACTGAGGCAGCCTCAAGCGATGGCTTCCACCCGCGCAGGCGCAGAGCGTTTGTTACCACGCAGATACTCGAGAAGCTCATACACGCAGCTGCGATCATAGGGTTAAGCGCAATGCCCCACGCAGACAGCGCACCTGCTGCTATGGGAATACAGATTGCATTGTAGATAAGTGCCCAGAATAGGTTCTGCTTAATATTGCGCATTGTCGCACGAGAAAGTTCCAGCGACGTTGCCACATCTTCAAGATCGCTGCGCATCAGCACGATATCAGCGGCGTCGATGGCAACATCAGTCCCCGCCCCAATAGCAATACCAACATCAGCACGGGCAAGAGCAGGGGCATCATTGATGCCATCCCCCACCATAGCCGTCTTACCTTCAGCGCAGAACGCACGAACGCGTTCTTCCTTGCCTTCGGGCAGCACACTGGCAATGGCCTCATCGGTGCCGACTTCGCGTTGTATCACCGCGGCAGTACGCGCATCATCACCGGTAAGCATGACCGTTTTAACGCCCATAGCACGCAGGCGTTCGATGGCGTGCTTGCTTGTCGGCTTAACCACATCGGCACAAGCAACTATCAGTTCAGCTTTACCGTCGCGAGCCACAATCAGCGGCGTTTTACCTTCTTCGGCAAGGCGCTTTGTTTCAGTGGCAAATGCATCGACCGTTACGCCAGTTTCACGCAACAGGCGTTCGTTACCGGCAACGCAGAAAGAGCCGTCAACTATACCCTTTACGCCACGACCTGCCACCGTTGTAAAGTCTTCCACTGGCTGCGCTTCGACACCCCTTTCAGTGGCATAGTCAACAAAGGCACGTGCCAGCGGATGTTCGCTGCGCTCCTCAAGCGAAAGGGCAGCCTGCACTACGCGCGTTTGGTCGGCAGTCAGTTGGTTTGTTTCTACGGCAGTCCAGCCATCATGTTCGTACACAAGAGCATCAGTCACACGCGGTGCACCTTCGGTGATGGTACCGGTCTTATCAAGCACGACAATACGTGTGTCGTGCGCATTTTCCAGCGCTTCGGCACTCTTGATGAGCACTCCCTGCTGTGCACCACGACCCGTACCCACCATAATGGCTGTTGGTGTAGCAAGACCCAAAGCACATGGGCACGAGATGACGAGCACCGAGATAGCATGCGATACGGCTGCAGAAAAATCACCAATCACTAGCCAGATAGCAAATACCACGATGGCCACACCGATAACAGCCGGCACGAATATACCTGCAATCTGGTCAGCTTTACGTTCGATAGGGGCTTTGGTACTTGTTGCTTCATCCACAAGCTTTACGATGTGCGCCAGCGCCGTATCGGCACCAACTGCCGTTGCGCGCATGGTGAACCAGCCACTGCGATTCACCGTCGCGCCAGTTACGGTATCGCCTGCTTCCTTTTCTACGGGCAAGCTTTCCCCTGTGATAACCGATTCATCGACCGCAGCAGTGCCTTCCACCACCACGCCATCACAGGGAACAGCCGCACCAGCACGTACTGCCAGTATGTCGCCTACAACAACCTGCTCAATCAGAATTTCCTCTTCTTGGCCATCGCGCACACGAAGAGCCGTTGCCGGTGCCAAGTCAAGTAACCCGTTAATCGCGTCGGTGGTACGACCTTTTGCTCGCGCCTCAAAAAACTTACCGAGCGTGATCAGCGTGAGAATCATCACGGCTGATTCAAAATATAAATCCATGCCCGCCGTATGCGCAGCCTGCACATCACCCACGCCCAGTGCCGCGCTCATGCGATACATCGCTGCAATACCGTAAATAATTGATGCCGTCGAACCAAGCGCAATAAGCGAATCCATATTTGGCGCACGATGTATAAGAGTTTTAAAGCCCACACGGAAGAATTTGAAGTTAACAAACACCACCGGAATAGTTAACAAAAGCTCGGTCAGCGCTAATGACATCATGCCTTCATGGCCAGCGAGTGCTGCAGGAATTGGCCAGCTAAACATATGTCCCATTGAAAGATAGAAGAGCGGCACCGTAAATAAAATAGAGACGATCAAGCGCATGCGCACGTGACGAGCTTCTTTTTGCGCTGCGTCAGAAGCGCTTCCGCGGGATGGTGCCGCTTCGGACGAAGCCTGACCGCGCACCGTGGCACCGTACCCTGCTTTTTCCACCGCTGCGCTGACGGCAGCAAGTGTTGCATCGTTGCCATCGTAGGTTACTTCCATACTGTTTTTCAGCAGGTTCACGACCGCTTCATCTACACCGGGCACTGCTTGTGTAGCTTTTGTCACCCGCGCCGAACAGGCGGCACATGTCATACCAGTGACATCGAATGTCTTCTTCATGATGGCCCCCTACTTTGCCACACGTTTGATGAGATCCATTGCTTCATCAACAATCTCGTCGTTGCCCGATCGGATCTCTTCAACAACGCAGGTCTCTAAATGATTCTGCAGCACAATACGCTCTATGCTTTGAATAGCACTACGCGTCGCAGACAACTGCACCAGGACATCGCCGCAGTAGCGGTTTTCTTCAATCATCGTTTTGATACCGCCCAACTGCCCGATGGCGCGGTTCAAACGACGTTGTAAGTCTTCTTGTAAGTCTTGACTGCGCGGCGTGTGCTTCTGCCGCGCACAATGCGGACACTCTCGTTCTGCCATAGGTATGCGCTTCCTTTAACTGATTTCAGCCAGTTGACTCGTTCTTGTTTTACAGCGGCTATTATATACCCCCTAGGGGTATAGTCAACTACGAGAGGAAATATGCAAACTGGCACATCAGTAGACCTCTCGCGCCGTATCACGTGACGTCTCAATTACTGCCTACCACCCTGAACGTTCAGCATCGAAGGTGAGTTGAACACCATTAAACAGCAGAGAAATTGTTAGTGAGCATGCCGATGGAACCGATGTCGCAAACCTGTGACAGCATCAAACAGCAGAAACTTTTACGAACGATTGAGCCACGCCCAACGGATCGCTAAATACCTTCAGAGAATCGGAATGGGCCGAACAAATAAGCGTTAAACGATACCGTCTAGCCATGTCAACTGTTAAATCGGTTGGCACTGCCTTAGAGATCAGCGTTGGGATGCCCGCACGAATAGCTTTTACCACCATATCGGTTGGAATACGTCCGCTGGTAAAAATAGTGCAATGCGCGAGGTCAACGCCATCACGCAAGGCGCAACCGACCACCTTATCGAATGCGTTATGGCGTCCTAAATCTTCGCAGCAATAGAGCACTTCTTCTCCGAGCGCCAAATAGCAGCTGTGCGCCCCAAACGTGCGCTTATGCATAGGTGTATCAGCTTCAAAGATATGCGCCATCTTAAACACCCAAGGAATGGACCATTTAATTGGCACCACTTCCTTGAGCTCTTCATTCTTTACCCAAGAATCATCGAGGGTACGATTAAAGGTGCAGCATGAAGGCACAACATCCACGTGAGACCGATGTGGGCGTGGTGTTTCACGGTCGTGCAAATACACCATGGCACGCGTGGCGTACTCACAGAGATAGACCTCATCCACTTCGTCGAGGCTATCGATCATTCCCTCGGTGAATAAGCGTCCAAGAACCAGTTCAATCACATGATCGGCTGAACACATCAGCGTCATGGTAAGCGTACCATTTACATACACGCGCACCGCGTTTTCCGTCTGCAGATAGTCTTCTTCCACAGATGCCGTACAGGCAGCTTCATCCGTGGCTTGACTAGCAGCAAGACCGGACGGATTCAGCCGAATGATGTCGTATACCTTCTCTTCCTCTATCGGTTGAGAGGCATCGAATACACGCATGACGTTCCTCTTCTCGAACTCTTTCACCTACCAGCTTAGCAATCTTTTTTCGAAAGACCAGACGGTGAAAGAAAGATGAAAAGAAAATTTAAGCGCTACACGTCATACGTTGGTGCGTTTTGAAAGCGCGGATCGTGAGCGATTTCATCCAAACGCGCCATGACAACATCTTCTACTTCCATGGCAAAGGGCTGTACTTTCATATCTTCGCGGAACACAACCCGCTGGTAGCCGCCACAATCGTCACATCGCTGCAGTCGATGTGCAGGATCACCTGCCACATTGAAGTAATGAAGATGACTCGTACTGCGCGTGCCGCAGTTCCCGCACCGAATACGATCGAAATTCCACTGGGTACCGCACATCGCGCAGTACTGCATGCGGCCGCGTCCGTCGCTTGCGGCCGACTCCCCTACCCACGAAGCCGTTGCGGGCGATCCGCAGACCGGGCAGTCAACGGATCGCTCGAACGAATGGTGATCGTCAGCATCTTGATAGGCAGCAACAGCCGCTTCAGCAGCGGGCTGCAAATGGGCACGCAGGGCAAACGCCGGCACCATCATCAGCACGTTAGCGGGCAGATCGGCAGAGACGTCAAAGCTATCGATGTGAGCAAGTGTCTCTTCGATAAACGAGGCAGGATCTGTGCCTGCGCGCACAAGGTCAACGCGCGCACAAAAAGCGTTCCAGTCAAATGCCTGTAAGGCACGAGTTGCCGCGTCATCAAGACCCGCATGATCCGCCATATAGCTGGCAATCTGTTGACACGTTTGTGCGAAGTCTGCAGCATCAAGCGCCACTGGCACCTGCGAGAAAACTCCTTCTGGTGCACGGTACAGCGCAACAATCTGCGCTGCCTCTGGCGCATGCCAGCCATTTTGAGCGGCTACAAAGTCGGCACGTTCTTGCTGAATATCCAAAAGCCCTTCAAAAAAGGCCAGCCGCGACGTTTCAGCAGGATCTGCCTCCTCTTGATACGCCGCAACAGCAGCATGCACCAGCTTGGAGTCCACCGTTACTTCTCCACTTCTTCGACGTTGCCTTCTTCAATTTCCTTACGAGCCCAAAAGCCCCAGTGATACAAAGCATTCGATTCGCTTACTTTTCCATCGCCCCACATAAGACGAATTGTCCCGCGGTAGGGTTGGAAGATGCCAGCACCCAGATAGATGTGGGCCACACCAAATACGATAAACATGATAAAGCAGATATCATGCACCATACGCATGATCATCTCGGCCGTACCGTTGGCATTAAACACACTCGTTCCCAACCACAAAACCAAGCCTGAAGCGGCAATGCAGATGCCCGATAGAATCATGGCGCCGTCAGCAATACGCTGTCCACTTTTTACTTCGTCTTGGTCGGGCATGTGAACCCGTTTTGGCCCAAGCATGTAAGGGACAAACTTCAGCATGAATTCGAAGTCTTCACGCGTCCATTTGGTGAAGTACTTTCCTAAGAATTCTTTGAAGCCCTTCGGTGCAAGAAAAGCACTCACAATGGGTGTCAAGATAAAGATGGCACCCACCACCCGGTGGCTAATACGCATCCCCTGAGCCACAGCAGGAAACGCTGCTGCCAACTGAGGAACGAACACAAACAGGCCAGAAATAACCAGCCAGATGCAGGAAACTGCCACGATATCGTGCGTAAGACGTGTCTGGAGCGAGTGGCGCGGTATGACGCGCTCAGGATAGTTCTTCTTTTCGGTCTTCTCGGCCATTATCGCTCACCTGCCTCTTTGTCGATATGCTTGATAACTTCATCGGTATCGACATCGATAACATCATGATCTACTTCATCGTAGTACATTCTGTCGCGCTTATAGCCCGTGCCCAACAAGAACGACAGGCCCAAGCCACCAACGATACCGGCAGCACCAAGAGCAGCCAGCGGTTTCATGTAACCTAAGGCTTCTGTTAAGCCATCGGGGGCAGCACCTTCAGGTAAGTTCTGATACATAGACAAGTCGTACTTGAGCACGTTGATGACATGCAGGCCACCACATTCGTCGGCGCCGTAGACACGCGCATCGCTAAACCCTTTTTCGTGGAGCACTTCAACGCGTTTGCGTGCTTTAGCAATCAATTCGTCGCGCGGACCCCACTCAAGGGCATTCGGCTGACAGGTAGAAACACACGCTGGTGCTCTGCCGTGACGCACGCGATCGATGCATCCGGTGCACTTATTGATCTTGATACCGCCACCTACAACGCCAATGCCAGTATGACGCGGGACATCAAAGGGGCATGCACTGCGGCAATACTGACACCCAATGCATTTATCCACATCGTAGATAACAAGCCCCGTACCGTCCGGGTCGTGATACAAACTGCCACTGGGGCAAACGTTAACGCAGGCTGCATCGGTGCAGTGCATGCACGAACGACGGCCAAAGGCCCAGTCGACACCATACGCGTTTTCGCGGGCGCGCTCTTCAAAGGTGATAATCAAGCGCGTATCAGGGTTGAGATCAGACGGATTTTGAAACGTACCTTTGAATTCCCCCGCGTTGAAATCAATGGGGGAAGGCAGTTCGTTCCACACTTTGCACGCAGCTTGGCACCCACGGCAAGCAGTACACTTCGATGCATCATAATAGATAGCCATTTCCTGTGACATAGTTCAACCCCCTTCCTTATGCTTTCTCGAGGCCAACAAGGAAGGCCTTCGATTCTTGAATAAAACTGTTCGGGTCGCCCACATTGGGCACCAAGTCGTTCGTAATATCGCCCTGAGTGAAGATGTTTGTGTAACCCCAGTCATGCACGATACCGATGGTGTACTGCGTTTTGCCGTGCACCTTCAGCGGCGCCACCCGTTTGGTGACCATGGCGTGAACCTTGATGGACCCGCGATTATTAAAGATGCGCACCTCATCACCGTTGCTGATACCTTTTTCTTCAGCGAGTTCTGCCGGGATCTCGCAGTACTGGTGGGGAACCATTTCGTTGAGCGCGGGAATCGTATGCGTTTCCTGACCCGTAGACCACTGTTCAGTCAATGAATAGGTGGTCGCCACGTAGGGGTACTTCTCAACGTTTCCCTTGGTGTCTCTGATAGACGGATCCTCCGCAAACAGAATCGCCGGATTATGGTCAGACCCATTAAGCACATTGGTCGTGGGAGACTCAAACGGCTCATAATGTTCAGGCAGAGGCATGTCGTTCATCACATTGCTGAACAGGCAGGCGTTCTGTTCCCAACGCATAAAGAAGGCTTTATTGTTTGGGGCAATCGGTGTGGTAGTGCCATCAGCGTTCGCCTTGCTGGCTGCAAAGTCGCCCACATCAGTCAAAATCCACTTCTCACCGTCCCATTCCACCGGTGCCTTATCGGCACGCCAGGGCTTACCGTTCATGTCGCACGAAGCACGGTTGTACAAAATACGACGGTTCGCAGGCCAGCTAAACGACCACTTGGGGAAGATGTGCAGATCGCCAACGTCGGTGTTATCACGACGACCTGTGTTTTGCTGCGACGGATCCAACGGAGCGTCGGCGTTGCCATAGTAGCCGGTATAGATCCAGCAAGCACTCGCCGTTGAACCGTCAGCCTTGAGCTTGCTAAATGCATCAAGCAGCTTAGGCGTATTGTTCTTGAAGTCCTCCGTCGCCCCCTCGGTGCGATAGCCATTAAGCTCCCAGGCAATCTTGCGCATATCGGGCTTGCCGTCTTCGCCAGCATAATCCCACTTAGCATTCAGAATAGGCGTCGGGAACGCGCCACCTTCCTTTTCGTAGAGCTCGCGAAGCTTCTGATGAATCAACATGAGTACTTCCATGTCGGGCTTCGAATTGCCGCGTGGCTCAACCGCCTTGTAACGCCACTGCATGACACGACCTGAATTGAGAACGGTGCCAGGCTTTTCGAACAAGCTCACAATGGGAAGGAAGTAGCATTCGGTTTTAATGTTAGCCGCATTTTCCCTGATGTCCGGAGCATCCCAGAACGCAGCGGTCTCTGTTATATACATGTCGTCAAAGACCAACCAGTCCAGATTGCCGGTAACGCGCCGCAGATAGCTTGCATTTGCCTGCGACTGCAAGGGGTTTTGACCAAAGAACATATAGCCCTTGATAACACCTTGTTCGATCAGGTGGAATGCATTCTGCAGCGAGCGCTTCGACGCATTATCAAGCTTCGGAAGCCAATTGAAACCGTAATCGTTATCGGCGGTGGCATTGTCGCCGAAGAACGACTTCAGATATGACACAAGGAACTTCGGCGTGTTCGACCAATACCCATCGCTCGGCGTTTCGTTGGCACAATACTCACCAATCGTACGACCTCTTGTATCGGTAGGCCACTTGAGATAGCCCGTCATATCGCCAGGAGAGATGCACATGTCGGTACACCCCTGTACGTTGGGTTCGCCACGCAGTGCGGCAAGCTGACCGCCCGGCACGCCAATGTTGCCCAGCAGAAGCTGAATAATGGACATACTGCGGGTATTGCCCACGCCGGTACTGTGCTGTGTCTGGCCGAGCGCATACAGAATCGTGCCCGCTTTATCGGTTGCACCGGTGCTTGTATAGATGTCGTAGACCTGCTCAAGCGCTTCACGATTCATGCCACAGACGCTGCATACCGTATCGAGGTCATAGCGAGAGTAATGATTGCGCATGATCTGATACACACAGTTGGGGTCCTCAAGCGTGGGGTCCTTCTTCGGCGTCTTTAGGACAGGCGGTGTGAAAGCAGGTACGCCTTCTTCGGTTGTCCATGCATACGCGCCAGTCGCAGACGTATCCCACTGGGTTTCCGATTCAACCTGATACGACCAGGTAGTCTTGTCGTACGACTTTGTTTCTTCGTTAAATCCGCTAAATAAACCTTCTTCCGGATCAAAGGTAAAATCAGGGTTGATCAGGTAAGAAAGGTTCGTGTAATTAAGGCAGTACTCATGCTGCCAGCGATCATGTTCAAAGATGTAGTTGATCATGCCGCCATAGAAAGCGATGTCAGTACCAGGGCGAATAGGACAATAGATGTCAGCAAGCGCAGCCGTACGCGTGAAACGCGGATCAACAACAATAAATGTTGCGCCGTTTTCGCGAGCGCGATCGACCCATTTCATTGAAGCGGGATGATTTTCGGCATTATTGCAGCCGCACGTAAGAAGCACGTCAGCGTTGGCAAGATCGCCCCACTGTCCCGTCATTGCACCTCTACCAAACGTTGGTCCCAGACCGGAAACCGTAGAGCTGTGTCAAACGCGCGCCTGGTTATCGAGGGTGATGGCCCCTAATTCGCGGAAGAGCTTGACGATGAAATACTCTTCTTCGATGGTCATTGAAGACCCGCCTAAACAGGCAATAGCTGGTGTGCGATTAACCGTCACACCTGCTTCGTTGACTTCTTCAAAGGTTTCATCGCGCGTGTCTTTCATATGACGCGCAATCTCATTGATCGCTTCGTCCCAGGAAATGTCTTCCCACTCGCTTGCGCCCGGACGACGAACTTTTGGAGTAGTAACACGGCCAGGGTTTTCTTCGAGAGCGCCCGTCTTGGGATTTACGATATATTCCGTTTGAAATTCAGCCGCACCCTTGGGGCAAAGGCCACCTTCGTTTACAAAGTGATCCGGGTCACCTTCAACATGGACCAGTTCACCGTCACGCACCGAGGTAACCAAACCACAGCCGCACGCGCAGTAACAGCAGATACTCGTCCGCTCTTCGGTGTCTTCGAGCTTCCATTCCTTTTGATTATCGAATGCAAACGCCTTCGACTGATTGGATAGCTCCCAGGCCATCGAGCCGGCAAATGCCAGCGCCGTTGCCTTAAAAAGCCCGCGCCGCGTTAAGTCCATGCGGATCACTTCCTCTTTCTCTCGTCTAATGGGAATTTGTCACAATCCCCTTTTCCACCCAAGCATGCACGGCGTTGCCGCCGGCCTCCACCTTGCTGAGTAGCCTTCTGTAGTGTCATCGAAACGCGTTTTGCTCAACAAGGGGGAAAACCCGCTATTTCGGCCAAATGCGTAGCATCAAGCGGGTGATTTTTGCGATTTTGTGTATTGAGCAAAAGGATGATAAGCGCCATTTATACTCGCACGAAACGTGCTACATGCCTGTGACATGGGAAAATGTATGCTCGGTGTAAAATGGTCTACATCCCAGCGACGCGCCCACGACACGCAACTACAGCAGCTGAAAGGTCGCAGTATCATAGAAATTCAAGTAGAGTGCAATTGGATAGAGTTCAACAAACAGCCAAGCAGGGGAAAGGAGGATAGATGAGCGAAGAGGAACGCGTGCACTTAACTCGCATGACGTCTAAAGGCGGTTGAGCAGCCAAATGGAGTCCGGGTGACTTGCAGGAAATAATGAAAAAGATTGCGCCGGCTCAAAGCCCCAATTTACTGTTGGGCTTCGACACCAGTGATGATGCGGCAGTATTTCGTCTCTCTGACGATCAAGCTGCGGTGCTGACGCTTGATTTCTTCACGCCGGTTGTTGATGACCCCTACGAGTTTGGAGCCATTGCCGCCGCAAACGCGCTTTCCGATGTATTTGCCATGGGAGCAACGCCGATAACAGCGCTCAATATCCTCGCTTTCCCCTGCAAACTCGGCAACGATGTCGTGGCTGAAGTTATGCGCGGTGGATCTGACAAAGTGGCTGAAGCAGGTGCTTTCACCGTAGGTGGGCATTCCATCGACGATGAAGAACCGAAGTATGGCCTTTCCGTCTTTGGCGTCGTGCACCCCGATCACATTATTCGCAATGGCGGCGCCCGTCCTGGCGATGTGCTGTTCTATACCAAGAAAATTGGTACCGGCATTCTCACCTCGGCATTTCGTGCCAAGCTGGAAACCGACGAGAGTATGCGGGAAGCCATCAATTCGATGATGGAGCTCAACAAATATGGTGCGGCAGCCATGCGTCGCGTACGTACCCATGCGGCCACCGATGTGACCGGCTTTGGGTTAGCCGGTCACCTTCACGAAATGCTCGAAGCATCAGGTTGTGCTGCACGCTTGCAGTGGGATGCCCTTCCCCTGTTTGATAAGGTATTTGACTATGCTTGCGCCTATTGCCGTCCAGGAAAAACGTTCTCGATTATCCAATGGGCACAACCCTTTGTGCCACAGGGCACGCTCGACGACAACGACTACGACAATCGCATGGCGGTGCTCTGCGACCCACAAACATCAGGTGGTTTGCTGGTGGCTGTCGACCCCGCTGATGCTGATGCGTTCGACGCTGCTTTCTTCGAGCAGACAAAACGCCACGCCTCTCGCATCGGCGAAGTGATCGACGGCCCTGCGGGTAACGTATTCATCGCTTAGCGGCAATGTGTTCACTGCTTAGCAGGACAAAACATAAAGCAGACAACGAGGCAAGCAATCGCTGTTCATTACAACTATTGCTTGCCTTTTAAACGTTCGAAGTGAATGCCTCTCGATGGCACGTGCAGACTCGTATCAGTTTTTCAAAACACTCGGAATGAAATAGATAGCTATCGCTGATCTTTGCGAAATTCGCGAATCATCTTGGCGAGATTGCCAAAATCAATATGGACATGCTCTTTGTCGTTATCCACATGGATGCCATCCCATCCAACATGGACCTTTTCGCCCTTCTTTGAGTTGAGAACATGGACACCCTCACCAAGGCTCACTCTGACATAGTCATTTTCAGAATCGCCTGATTGCTGCCAGGTTGTCTGTTCTTCTTCATCTGAATAGACAGTATCACCTTCGCCTTGAACTGCGGCGTTTTCGCTTTGCGCTGCGGTGTCTTCACCCTGCTCGGCGGCGTCTTCGGCAGGTTCGCTCTGTGCCGCATTATCCGCAGCTGTTTCAACACCAGCAGCCTTGGACACGGGCGCTTCACCAATAGCTTTTTCTGGGTCAGCAAAGAGCAATTCGTCCACAGTGATGCCATACAGCAGGGCGAGCGCGATAAGGTTATCAGTATCAGGAGATGCTTCGGCGCACTCCCACTTCGACACTGCTTGACGCGACACATCTATCTTTGCGGCAACCTGTTCTTGAGAAAGTCCCGCAGCACGTCGATATTCATAAAGCCTTTTTGCTATTTCGATCTTCATAGAAGAAACCTCTCTGGTAATAGTACGTATTCCGCAGCTGCATCTCGCATACTCGTTGGTCTCAGCAATAAGCGCCACCAATTCTAGCTTGCAATTGATAGCGCAACCAATAGTTGCGAAAAGAAAAGCACCCACTGGCTTCACTGCTTCATCCACCAACAGGCAGTTTAACCTGCCATTATCTTGGATTGCGGCTTCGACGCGTTTCTATTACTCGCTACGCTGAGAGGGCAGCACCAATCGCACCCGCAAAGCGCGCACGCGCCTCCGTTGTAACAGGGCACTTCAAATGAGCAGAGAGGCGCTCAACAATATAGCTATTTTCACACAGCCCACCCGTAAGAAAACAGGGTTCAACCAACATCTGACCCACAAGCGTCACTACGCGCCCCACAACTGATTCAATAACCCCATTCGCTATATTTTCAAGCGGTTCGCCCCGTCCTACCAAAGAGATAACTTCAGATTCGGCAAATACCGTACACATGCTCGAAATTGTCGTCGGCGAACCCGCACGCGCCAAGTCAGCAAGCTTCTGCTGAGAAACACCCATGCGATCGGCAATAACTTCAAGGAACTTACCCGTACCTGCTGCACACTTGTCGTTCATGGCGAACTTTTTCACCCGACCACCGGCAAGCTGAATGACCTTTGTGTCTTGGCCACCAACATCAATAACGGTGCCGTCGGGACCAAAGAGAAAATTTGCACCCCGCGCATGGCAGGTAATTTCGGTGACGGTTTTAGTTGCATAAGGCACGGCAACGCGTCCATATCCTGTCGCAATCACCGTCGCTTTATCAAGTGCTATATCGTGCTCAAGCAGCGTCTTTTGCACCCGCTCAGACGCATCAACACTGGAAAAGCCTGTGGGCATTACATCCGTTAACAGCAGGCTGTCACCATCAAAAACGGCTACCTTCGTTGCCGTGGAGCCAATGTCAATTCCAACCTTAACCATTACTTCTCCCATTGAATAAAGAAATAAACTGCAAAACTCATATGAACAAAGTTCATATGAGTCTCCTTATAGACACGCCGTAATCGCAGGCGTACATTGCCTCAGCAGTTACATAGGCCTAGTAAAGCGGCACCTCATACACACCTTCATAGGCTACCTTTGCCTGCGTAAAGCCCACTTCAACCGTTGCACGATCAGCTGCGGATGCTGCCCACGACAGCCCACATGAAGCTGCTATCTGGGTTGGCAGCGGAATAATACGACCAGGAATACCTTCGCGACGTGCTGCTTCTTCGGCAGCCATCGCATCTGACACCGAAGCAAAAGTGAATACCACTTTCAGCGTTTTTTCTCTCATCGTCTGCCCTCGTCTGCCAAACTTTGCGCAATCGCAGCAACAGCACGAATACCTTCATCTACTTCGTCTGCAGTGTTGAAAGAAGAAAAGCTAAAACGCACTGCTCCTTGATGATCGGTGCCAAGCGCTTCGTGCATAAGCGGGGCGCAATGTGCTCCGGCACGGGTGCAGATACCAAATTCCACGTTTAAGACATCCGCAACTTCTGCTGAATCGACATCTCCAATGTTGAGCGCCACAATGCCACAGCGTCCGATACCACCCTGCCCACCATAGACTGTAACCCTATCAATGGTGCGCACACCTGCCTCGAAGCGATCGGCCAATTGGCCTGTAAAGGCTCCAATTCCCTCAACACCTGTCTCTTCGATATAGGCAAGACCAGCAGAAAGACCCGCAATACCATGTGCGTTGGGAGTACCTGCTTCCAGGCGTTCTGGTAGAAATGCTGGATGATTATGCTCGTAACTGTGCGTACCTGATCCGCCAACTGAATAGGGTAGAATACCATAGTCGCGCAGTTGCGCTAGGCCGCCAGTACCCTGTGGCCCATAGAGACCCTTATGGCCGGTAAACGCCACAATATCAAGGCCTTGTGCCTGCATATCAATGGTGTGAGACCCAGCCGTTTGCGCAGCGTCGACAATAATAATCGCATTGTGTTGATGAGCAATACGGGCCATGCGTTCGACATCGTAGATGTCACCGGTAAGATTTGATGCATGGGTAACCGCCACCACGCGCGTAGCTGGAGTAAACGAGCGTTCAAACGCTTCATAATCAATCGAAGCATCGGGCGCCACCGGCACGATTGAAAGGGCAACACCCCGCTCTTCCTGCGCTCGATAGAGTGGACGCAACACCGAATTGTGGGAGGCAGCCGTTGTAATGGCGTGGTCTCCTGCATGCAATAGCCCCGTAATTACTATGTTGAGTGCTTCAGTTACATTGAGGCTAAATGCTACGAGTTTTGCATCGGGCGTGCCAAGCAGATGTGCTATCTGGCTCCGCGCATGAAATACCGTCAGATCGGCCGAAAGGGATGCATCATGCGCCCGCGACCAACGCCCCCGAATGAACCAATAGCTGCTGCGACCGCCTGCGCTACCGTCGGTGGTTTAATCATGGTGGTCGCCGCATTATCGAAATAGATCATTTCGCTTTATCCATACCAGCGCTACGGGCGTACAATAACGCCAGCCGTCAGCTGCTTTTCGGCAATAACATACATATTTGTTACCTCGCCAACGGCAAGTTTATCCGTTATACCGAAATGGTTGAGGCACGTACCACAACTCAGCACTTCGACGCCAGCAGCAGCCAGGGCACGCAAATCATCAAGCGATTCCGACCCTTCGCAGGTCAAATGCACACCGCCGTTGTAGCACAACACGGTATCAGGTAGAACATCTTGCTGGGTCAAGGCAAAAACAAATGCCTTCATCAGCGCCGCACCTAATGTATCGTCACCAGTGCCCATGGTGCTGGCGGACAGCACTACAACGCGTGGCCCCACCTTGGCGGTGCCACCAGCTGATTCTGTGGAAACATCCGAAAGATTCGAAGATCCATCCTTCATGATACGCACCGCAAAATCACCCTCGGGTGTCCTTTCGTGTTCAGAGGCCGCCTTAAGCGACTTCGCAAGATTGCCGAGGTTTTCGACGGCTGTCTCGTTATCGACCAAAACGGTTACCGTTCCCTCGTCCACCTGTGACAGGGCCTGCTTCGCCTTCACTACCGGCAAAGGACACGCATCGCCTCGTGCATCAATTATTAAATCCATCATTCATCCTTTCCTTGTTCCTGCAACCGGCGTAAAACAATGGCCTGCAGCAGGTACTATGTAGGTTCGCTTAGTGCGAATATCGCTATTAGTAGAACCAATTTACAACTATCGGCTGGTCAATAAAAGCCGACACCGACCCGCGTCAACAATACCGATCTCGATGGGCATCGATCTGCCGTGGTAGGGGCACTACTCCTTCAAGAACAATGCCAGCCGCAGCAGCAAGTTCTTCCATTGTGCTGGCATCATCGCATGAAATCAACAGGGAAACACCGCAGGTCGCACGCGCTGCACGAGGAGTTGGCGACACCCGTACACCAATCTTCTTTTCGCGCGCCAATTCATACAAACTCATCGCATCAGAATTGCTCGTAAACAAAAGATAGCAATCTACGGGGCAATCCGGGTAGCTTTTCTGCACCTGCTCAATCGCAGCCGCAGTACTCCGCACAGCCGGTGCGTGTGCCATAGGTTCGCATTCGCCAGATTGCCCCATACCGTCTATTCCCCTAGCATTTCAACAAAAGCCTGTACGCGCGTACGCAGCTGTTCAACATCGTTATCGGTGTAATCGGTTTCGATGTCGAGCACCGGGATGCCCTGCGCCTCAAGCGCCGACTCAAGCGCGGGCGCTTCCACCTTGAACGTTGTACAGAACTTGAGATTCGTGTTGATAACCCCATCCACTTGATAGGCGCGCGCCAGGTCAAGCACTTCTTCAATGCGCGCTGTGTTTGGTGTAAAGCAAGCACAGTTGATTTTCATGTAGCGCTCGGCAAGTGCGTGGAACTGACCCGGCAAATCGGAAGCACTTTCATCAACCAAATTGGTAAAGAACTTTGTGCCCGTGCAATTTTCTTCACACACAATAGCAGCACCACTTGTTTCAATAATATGATGCAGCTTCCAATTGGGAATGGCCAGCGGCGTACCAGTAAGCAAAATACGCTTTGTGCCAGCAGGGAATACGCTCACGCCATCCGCCAGTCGTTGTTCGAGTTCGCCAGCAAGATTATTTGCCATTTCCGTACAGCGAATGGGGTCATCAAAGAATGCAATTTGCATCATAAGCAGCGCGTCGGTGCCCGAAATGGGAATGATATCGGGATTCTTGCGTGTCTCGTATACCCGAGCCAGGGCACGGCGCCGCGCGTTAATGGTTGTTATCGCTGTTGCGAGCTTTTCTGCCGTGAGTGTATTGCCGGTAACTTCTTCGACATTCCGAGCGAGCAAGGCAATTTCATCCGCCCAACTGTCAATGTCCTTTGGGCGTTTCATCTGGGGTGTTTGCATGACATACGTCGGTGCGTCAGATGCGAGAATTTCATACATCTTCTTTTTGCCGTCGCAGGTTGTTTCCCCGACAAATTCATCAGCTATACGGAAGAAAGGACAGGTCTTTCCTAAACGCGCGCCCAGCGACGCTTTAATCAGTGGACAAACATCAGCGGGAAGATACTTCTCGCCTTCGGGCACCCAGAATTGCGATCCGCCGCACAAGCCCGTCACGATACCATTGCAAGCAATAACCACTTCATCGGGCACATACGTGCAAAAGGTGCCGAATACTTTCTGCCCTTTCTTCTGAGCTTCCACTAGCTCGGCGGGACGAATGCCGTGAATGTCGGCAACTACCATGTCCCAAAATGCCATTCCCTCTGGACGGTTTTTCTGCGAAAGAAAGACGTCGCCAAACGCCTGAGGCAAAACGGCACACAACTGATCGTGTGTCGCCAAATCCATGCCCAAATCCTGCCACATTGCATGACGATCCTCTGCCATTATCCCTACCTCCTTGGGACCTGCGTGGGTCGCGCGTGCCGCTTAACCCTACGCACCTCCAGCATCGCCATCCGACAGTGCTGCTTCTCTTACCTGTCGGGTGTACTGACGCTGGAGCGCTCTTTTGATAATGCAGAAATCAATAGTTTTCGCTGCGGACGCATGCGAAAAAGATACCCTGATACTCAGGGATGAAATGGGGATTGCGTGCAAGCAGAATAGCAAAATCCCATATCAGAAGAGGCTTTTGCAGAAGCGCACCCATGCAGAAAAAACGTGCGCCAAAGCCGATACTTCTATTGAAGTTGATAATAACACGTTGACGATTAGCGCGTAACCGAAGCAAGCAGACGCTGCACAAGACCATCCCATGAAAGGGCAGATGTGTCTATTTGTGTGGGCGGCATCTTCAGCGCTTCTGCAAGTGCTTTGGCAAGGCGGCGTTCGAATGCCGGAAGGTCTTCAGGCAACGCAGAATCGGTGTCCGCGAGGCGTGGCGGTTTCACATAGATAATGGGTGCATCCGGCAGATTTCCCTCAATCCATTCGCGAATGCCTGGCAGATCGGTGGCAACCACCGTACATCCACACGCAAGCGCTTCAATAATCACAAGCGGTAACCCTTCAAAAAACGAAGGGAGCACGAAGACGTGCGCACGACGATAGAGACGCGCCACATTTTGCTGCGAAAGCCTTCCTTCAAAATGAACATCAACCGCACAATCACGTGCTTGCTTAACAATGCTGTCGTATTCGGTGCGGTCACTATACCCACCCGCAAGGTTCAGATGAATATGCGCTGGATCCTCCGACAACATCTCTGGCAACAAATCGACCGCCCGCAGAAGACTTCGGACGCCCTTTTTCTCCCAAATCTTGCCCGCATAGGCGATTGTCATGCCCCGCTCTGCTTCGTTTATGGCAGATACGCGATTGGTAACGCGGGAAAACGGAATGATATTCGACGGCGTACTGTTCGCTAGTTCACCGTTGGTAGGCTCACTGCTAGTAGACTCACCACTACTAGGCTCACTGCTCGTAAGCTCCCTGTTGATAGACAAGGCTTTTCTTGGCGATGCATTGCTTATCGGTTCACTGCTGGCAAGCACACTATTGGTAGAAGGAGTCCGTCTTGTTGTCTCTCGCAGGAATTTTCCTGCCCGACGGTTAAAGATCGCAGCATTGTAACCAGTGCCTATCACCGCAATGCGCTCACGCGGCACCCCATATACCGAAACGATTTCATCAGCCTGTGCGCCGTGTAAGGCAAATATCACATCAAGACGCTGCACACCGGCCCGAATAAAATCTCGTTCTAAGGGGATCTGTTTCATCTGGCGAATATCCGTACTATGGCTTATTGCGGTTATCGGCGCTTGCCATGGATGCTGTGCCACAACGGCGCACACAAGATATAAATGATGGCAAATCACCAAGTCAGGCTTAAATTGAGAGAGCACGTCATCAAAGGCACGATCGAATGCTGTTTTAAATTGCGCAACCATAGATGCTGTCATATCGCGGTATCGTGTTGCCCGATATGGCATTTCATCAGACATTCCCACCACCGGGAACGGAACTTCAGAACTCTCGAATATCACCGGACGGAATAACACACCAGCGGGAAGGTGAACCTCATCAGTCGGCGCAATACCAGCAATAACTGCTTGATCAACCCCAAGACGAGCGAAGGCGGCCACTGTTTCAGCCAGATAGACACCACTGCCAGTACTATCAGGTTTTTGTGCTGTCACATGAAGAATCTTCATTCCCTCTCCTTCATTTCGTCTTGTCTGCTTGGCAAATGTGCTGATAATGATACGGTATCAACGGACGCCCTGAAACAAGGTTGGGCGGAATGCACGCTGATTGGATGGATTAATGAATAGTAAGCCGGCAGATGGTCGTATCGAGCTTCTTAAGAACCTTCCGCAAATCGAAGAGGTTCTTAATCATCCGGCGCTCCAAAAGCTCGCCGAACGCATACCCCATCATGCGCTTGCTGATATCGCACGCGCAGAAGTGGATGCCTGGCGAAAACGGCTCTTAGACGGATCAGCAAACACCGTCGATTCGGATCGCATTGCTCAGGGAGCTGTTTTGCGGGCGCATGCACTCACGCAACCTTCCCTGCGGCGCGTTATTAATGCAACCGGTGTCATCGTTCACACTAACCTTGGGCGCAGCCCGCTGGCTCCTGAAGCAGTAGCTGCAGTCAATGAAGTCATCGGCGGATATTCCACCCTTGAATATGACACGACCGCCATGACACGCGGCAGCCGTCATGCTCATTGTGAGGCGCTTATCTGCGCCTTAACAGGCGCTGAAGCTGCTCTCGCTGTGAACAACAATGCCGCTGCCGTTATGATGGTACTCTCTGAATTCGCTGCAGAACATGAAGCCATAGTCAGCAGAGGAGAACTTATCGAAATTGGCGGAAGCTTCCGCATCCCCGACATCATGAACCTCTCGCATGCGCGCATGGTTGAAGTTGGCACAACCAACAAGACACATCCGGCCGATTACGAACGGGCGCTCACCCCCAATACCGCCATGCTGCTGAAGGTACATCCATCAAACTATCGCCTGATTGGTTTCACCGAACAGGTCGATGTTGCTCGCTTGCGAACGATCGCTGATGCCGAAAATAAACGGCGAAAAGCCAAGCAAGGCACCGACACACCTAACGCGATGGATCCCTTATCGAGTACGGCTCAGCTATCCTCCGACGCGACCAGCTCAAACACCCAGGTGCTCGTTTACGAAGACCAGGGATCAGGTGCCTTCTCGTACCTTGCTGCATTTGGATCCTATGCGGAACCCACGGTAGCAAAGTCTATCGAAAACGGCGCTGACCTCGTTTCATTCTCAGGCGACAAGCTGCTCGGCGGGCCCCAAGCAGGCATTATTGTAGGCAATAAACAGCTTATCGATCGTCTAAAGAAGAACCCGCTTGCCCGTGCGCTGCGCCTCGATAAAATGACGCTAGCCGCTCTTGAGGCTACCTTGCGTCTTTACCTACAACCAGATGAAGCTCCCGCGAAGATCCCTACTCTGCGCATGCTCACCGAAACGGCCGATGACGTACGTCCGCGTGCGGAAGCGTTACATAAGACACTCGAAGCAGCCCTTGATAAAGAGTGTGCCCGTATCACTGTTGTCTCTGAGATCTCCCGTGCCGGCGGAGGCGCGCTGCCTATGTGCGATATTCCCACCACTGCTGTTGAGGTGAACTTTTTGAAGGGCAATGCTCAAGATTGTCAGGAACACCTCGTTAAGAACTGCCCAACGCCCATCATTACGCGCATCAGTAAAGAAGCAGTGCTCTGTGATGCTCGCACTATTCTTACTAACGATGAAATCAGTGAAATTGCACAGGGCTTTACGTCGTATTTCAAGCAGCTCTAGGAGCACACTATGTCTCACACCACCTCCGATACCTCGAACACCGACTCTCATACTAAAGCCTCTGGTTCTTATGATCTTGTGCTGGGGACGGCAGGGCACATCGACCATGGTAAGTCATCGCTGATCAAGGCCCTTACCGGCACCGACCCCGACCGCCTCAGCGAAGAAAAGCGCCGCGGCATCACGATTACGCTGGGGTTTGCCCGTATCGATTTGCCTGACGGCCGATCGATGGGTGTGGTTGACGTGCCTGGTCACGAGCGCTTTGTCAAGCAGATGATTGCTGGTGCATCCGGAATCGATGTGGCACTCCTTGTTATTGCCGCCGATGATGGCATCATGCCGCAAACCATTGAACATGTCGCCGTACTTCAAACGCTTGGTGTGCGGACCTGCATAGTTGCGTTAACTAAAATCGATATGGTTGATGCCGAATGGGTCACTTTCATGAAAGGTGAAGTCGAATCCTGGCTGGCAAGTACTTCGTATGCCGGATGCCCTATCGTACCCGTGTCAAGCAAGACCGGTGAAGGACTCGACGAGCTCCGTGCAGCTCTTCAGAAGGCAGCTGAAAAAACCCAACGGGTGCACCAAGGGAGTACCACACGACTGCCTGTCGATCGTGTGTTTACCATCAAAGGTGCCGGCACCGTTATTACCGGTACGCTCTGGGATGGAACGGTATCTCCTGAAGACACGTTAGAGATACTTCCTTCAGGAAAGCTTGCACGTGTGCGATCGGTGCAGGTACATGGACAAACCTGCGACGAAGCTTCGGCCGGTATGCGCCTGGCCTTAAACCTCAGCAATATAAAAAAAGATGAAATCAATCTGGGCGACTTTCTTGCTGCACCGGGCTGCCTGCATATGACCGATCGCTTCGATGCGCGCATCACCTACCTTGACGTTGCAAAAACGGGAAAACCGCTCAAAACGGGGACGCGCATGCATCTAGCCCATGGCACCCGTGAAGTTTTGGCCCGTGTTCTTCTGTGTAACGATATCGAACAGATTGCCAGTGGGCAAAGCGCACTTGCACAAATACGCCTTGAAGAAGATCTCCCTATTAGTTGGGGTGATCGCTTCATACTGCGTACGTATTCCCCCGTTTCCGTTGCTGGTGGTGGCCAGGTACTTCTGGCTCATCCGCATAGGCGCAGTACGCTTGATGCCGAGGAAATGAAACTGATCGAGGCATCAGAGACTGGTGATATACGCCAAATGGTTGAGCGCGTATGTTCTCTTGCTGCCGGCCCACTCCATACCAGCGAAGTCGCACGCCTTATTGGTATTTCCCCCGCACAGGCTGCTGAATATCTTGCTGATTTGACACAGGCAGGAGCCCTTACTTCTTCGCATAGTGGATCAGCAGCTTCGCAATCATCAGCGCCGACCAAGTCACCAACTTCTTCTGTACCGCTTCCGGCCGATGACGCCCTCTTTATTGCAAAGAATAAAAAGCAGCAGGCAATAGCGGCTATCGAGCGTGAACTCATCGCCTTTTGTGCCGACCATCCACACGAGCGCGGCATCACAAAAGAAGCTCTTCATGCACAGATAGCACCTCATATTTCAGACGAAGGGTTTGAGGCACTTCTGAACTGGGCGGTCAAAGCAAAAAGCGCCGTTATTACTGGCAATGTCGTAGGACATCCGTCCTCACAACAAGGTGCAGCCGCTGCTGAAGAGAGGGCGGCTGAACAGATTCATCAAGCACTCATCGCTGAAGGAATGACTCCCCGTCCTATTGAACGCATTCTTGAAAGCTGCGATCTTGATGCTTCCCTTGCCCATCGGGCCTTGGCACATCTTGAATCAAACGGCAAGGCGATACGCATCGCACGCGATCTCTACTTTGATGCCGCAACCCTCGACGAGCGGATTGCGTTGGTACAGCAATGGATTTCTCAACACGGAGCAGGAACGGTAGCCGAATTAAAAGAACCGTTGGGAACAAGCCGCAAATATGCGGTTCCCTTGCTTGAACATCTTGACGCACAAGGTATCACAGTGCGTGAAGGCGATAAGCGCTCATTGCGCCCTCGCCGGTGAAGTGGTACTTTTGACGGGTTGTCATCACGGCTGCTTTTGCAGCGTGATGATACTGACATACGGAGACGGATGGAGTCCTGGTGGATCCCGCGGCCTTCAAAGCCGTTGCGAGGTACGCAGAATGCCTTGGGTGTGTTCGATTCGCACACGTCTCCGCCAATTGTCTTTTGAATGAGTGGGCAGTTTTACCCGACGCGCAGTTTTACCCGATATTCGTCTGACGCAAATTCGGCGTAAACTTTCGTACAGGTTTTAGAACAGTTTTGCCCGGTAGGTAATTTCATCCGATATACATCCGAAGTATTTGCATATCAATACGATTATGCCGGCAGATGGTCGTGCGTGTAAGCTGCTGCATAAACAACATCCGTTTCATCGGGATGCTTCTGACTTTCCACCAGCCGAGCAACACCCCAATCATTAAGATAATGCGGATCGTCGACTGGCAACTGTCGCCGCTTTTCCACGTTTTCCATAGAAACCTTGCCCTGACACAGAAACACGCCGAGGCATTCATTTTCCTGCTCTATAGCAGCTGTGACATTGCGACGCACTTTGTCGCCGTAATTACTCTGCGGATACCCGCCGAACGTACCAATAGCAAGAATGCGTTTGCCCTGACAAGACGCAAGTCGTTTCAAGCTCAATGGATCAAAGGTGCTTTTGAAGCACCAGAAACACATAATCACGACCTCGTCAGCCGGATCTTCACCTTTTGCAATTTCATGGATGCCCCAGCCCATCGCTTCAGCTTGCGCGCGTACCCCTTCGGCTACTTTGCGCGTATTGCCCGTACGCGACGACACAGAAAAAGACAGGTACCTGTTCATGCCATTAATCCTTCCAAGATTATTCCCTCTCACCTTGCTTTGATAAACAAAACGCTCCTACCCTATCTGATGACGTTACGTCGCCGTCAAGAAATTAACTACGCCTCGATCTATTCGCGGGGCAACAACTGTCTTAAAAGATTACCGAAGCACATACAGTGCCCTCTACTCTATAGACTTTTCCATAGGATTTACTGCTAATCATTAATGGATACCCCAATTATAAATTGGGGTTTTATGATATTATTAGCAGTATGAAATTCTCTGACTACATAGATAGCCACCATGTGTTCACCACTGCCACCCTTCTTGAGGCTATGGATTCTAAGACCGCGGCTGAAGAACAGCTGCGTCTTGCCGTAAAATCCAAAACGGTAGAACGTGTACGCCGCGGACTCCTTGTCTCCAACCATGGACGATTCAAGGATGCTCCTATAGACCAATTCGAGGTAGTCACAGCGCTCGATGCTGGCGCAGTTATTTCGTATCATTCCGCTCTCGAAGCACATGGCATTGCGCATAACGAGGGCTTCGTATGTCACTTTCGTTCGAACACGGTAAAGACCCCATTCGACTTCCGTGGTATCGCCTACCGCCCCTGTGGTCCTGTGGGAAATGCAAGATCAAAAATCATACGGTCATCTGCGAGCACATATCTTGCCACAACCAAGCAGCAGACAGTTATTGACTGTCTGGAAAAACCTATCTTGGCAGGAGGAGTCGAGGAAGCAGTACGCAGCTTGACTACCTTTGTATACCTCGATGTAGAAAAACTAATTGACCTTGCTGTCAGTGCAGGCGTATCAGCAATCTCCCGAGTTGGATGGCTACTGTCAGAAAAGAAAAATGAATGGCACGTAAGTGAAAATAGTCTCGCTCAACTTGAAAGCAAGCTTGGGTCGGGACCTTATCGTCTGGGGCCTATGACTAAGAGGTCGTCAACAGGATGGGTCACTCGATGGAAGCTCATATTGCCTGAAGATAAAGAGGAGGTTGAATCATGGATAACGCACTTGTAGGGAAGTTCCCACCACGCACGCTCGATAAAGTCGAGCGACTTCTTGATCTCCTTGCCGAAATTGACGAACACTCGATGCTCAAAGATAAACTTGCGCTCCACGGCGGAACTGCCATCAACTTATTCATGCTCAACATTCCTCGACTTTCCGTCGACATTGATCTCTCATATATCGGTTCGGTAGAAAAAGATGTAATGCTCGCTGACAGACCGACTATTGAACAATCCATCAACGAAGTTGCCAGATCACAGGGCTACACCGTTTCCGGTGCGAAAGGCGGCCATGCTGGCAGGACATTCATACTTAACTACAGGTCCCAATGGGGCGCAGATCATATCAAGATCGACTGCATCTATATGAACAGATCCCCTTTGACTCCAATCGAGCATAAGGTTTCTCAAATCAGACCGGAACTTACTGTGCCTGTCTTCTCTGATAATGAATTAATCGGTGGGAAGGTCAAAGCATTCTTCGACCGTGTGAAAGTACGAGATCTCTATGATATCGCTAACCTTAAGCACGTACTTGACGAACGCAGTAAGAAAGAACGTGTCATCGCACATAAAATCATTCTGTTCTACGCATCGATGTCTGCAACATTCCCATACGGATTCGGCAATCGAACAGATCGTTTTGCCGATAAGTATATCGAGCTTAAAGGGCAGCTTTATCCCATGCTTAGACGCGATGGAGTGGTGCCTACCCTTGAGGAATTAGTCACCGTAGCACGTGAGTTCATAACCGCTTACGTACTGCCAAAAAACGATAGTGAAGTCGAATATCTCACGTATTTTGCACACGGCCAGTTTGATCCATCCTTGCTCTTCAGTAAGACATCAATGGCTCACGCTGCGCTCGTAAATCCCGAAGCTCAGTGGAAATTGCAAAACATTCAAAAGATGCAGCAAAATGACGAGTGAGCGATAATTCCGCACTGAATGCAGCCTGTATTGATACATGCTGGAAGTGTCAACTCAGGCCGCAGCTTTATAGCCAGCTGCAGTTGAAGTTTGAGAGTCAGCTGAGGGTGGAACTTGAGGGTCAGACCGTTCCTTTGAAGGTTTCTCAAAACACCAATTCCCCGACTGCATTGGCAAGGAGTGCTCGGGTATAATCGCTGTCGGTTTCCAAGGGCATCCTAAAAGTAAGAAGAGCCCTTACTGTTCGCGGCGCGGTGTTGCACCGTTTTGAAGGAGGTCGCGCGCTTCATGCGTATCGGATTCGACAACGAGAAGTACATTGCCCTGCAAGCTTCGCATATCCGCGAGCGTATCGATCAGTTCGGCGGCAAATTGTATCTCGAGTTCGGCGGCAAATTGTTCGACGACTATCATGCCAGTCGTGTCCTCCCGGGGTTTGCGCCCGACAGCAAGATACGCATGCTCCAAAGCTTGAAGGACGATGTTGAAATCATCCTTGCGATCAACGCAAACGATATTCAGAAGGGCAAAATCCGCAGCGATCTGGGCATCACATACGATGAAGATCTGCTACGCCTGATGGACATCTTTCGGGGCATGGGATTTCTCGTGTCGGGCGCGGTTATCACCCGTTTTACTGGCCAACCTGACGCAACGATCTTCCATGAGCGCCTCAAAGAGCTCGGTATTCCGTCGTATTTGCACTACCCAATTGCCGGATACCCCTTTGATATCGAACATATTGCTTCCGAAGACGGCTTTGGCAAAAACGACTACATCGAAACCACTCGCCCCCTTGTAGTAGTAACTGCTCCAGGACCCGGCAGCGGCAAGATGGCTACCTGTCTTTCGCAGCTCTATCAAGACAACATGCGCGGTATTAAGGCCGGCTACGCTAAATACGAGACGTTCCCGGTGTGGAATTTGCCACTGCGCCATCCGGTTAATATTGCTTACGAGGCTGCCACTGTTGACCTTGACGATGCAAATGCCATCGACCCATTCCATTTGGAAGCACATGGCGAAACCACAGTGAATTACAACCGTGATATCGAAGTATTCCCCGTGCTTAAAGCCATGCTCGACAAGATTCTTGGCGAAAGCCCGTACGCCAGCCCCACCGACATGGGCGTCAATATGGCTGGCAAGGCGATTATCGATGATGAAGCGTGCCAGGAAGCCGCCAAACAGGAGATCATCCGTCGTTACTTCCGTACAGCAGTGGAAGTAAAGAAAACGGGTGTTGGAAAAGAACAGATTGCCAAGCTGGAACTGCTTATGAACCAGGTGGGGGTCACGCAGTCGCAATCCCCGTGTCGCAGTGCTGCCCTGCTTAAGGAAGAAACAACGGGTGCGCCGGCTGCTGCTATTGAAATGCCTGACGGTACTGTTATTACCGGCAAGACTTCTACCCTGCTTGGCTGCGCTTCATCACTTTTAATGAACGCCTTAAAGTATGCAGCGGGTATTCCGGATATTAACGTGATTAATGACGATGTCATCACACCCATCTGTCATCTAAAAGTCGATTCGCTCCACAGCCGCAATCCGCGCTTGCATTCCGATGAAACGCTACTTGCTCTTTCGGTAACAAGCGCAAGCGATCCAACGGCCGCCGAGCTTATTAAGCATATTCCCGACCTGCAAGGATGCGATGCGTTCTTTAGCGTGATCATTTCTGACACCGATGCGCGCCTGTATCAGAAACTCGGCATTAACGCGTGTTGCGAACCAAAATACGAACAGCGCCGCTACTATCACAAGTAAACCGCGCAGAGGCGCTTACACCTCTGCCTTATAGAAGGTGCCCCTTATAACGGCTATTCTCTATAAGGATTCATCAGACTCATAGACAACCAATAAACAGGTGGCACTTTGATCAACGTTGCTTGGCACGTAAACGTCTCTACCAGGCGTGATAGATACCATCTTCAGTACGTAACACCTGCAAAGGAACGTCAAAGAGCGTTTGAAGTGATTCTTGGGTAATCATGTCAACCTTCGCACCATCGCCGACAAGTCGCCCATCCTTCACCAACAGGACACGATTCATTTCGGGCTGTATATCTTCCACCAAATGCGTCACCAGCATGATGCTACGTCCCGCACGTGCCATGGCTGCAAGCGATTGACGCACGTGCCAGGCGCCTTCGGGGTCGAGACCCGACGAAGGCTCATCGAGAACCATAATCGATGGATCACCCACCAATGCGCGGGCAATTAAAACGCGGCGCGCCTGCCCCGTCGATAGGGTGAGAATATCGTGCTGTTCGAGCTGTTCAATGCCTAGTTCGCACAAACACTCGTGCGCCTTTGCACGTTGACCTTCCGTTGGCTTAAACCGCGCAGGAATCCCCAAACTGCCAAATAGACCGCCGAGCACAATCTCGATAACCGGCAAATGCACCGTTATCTGGCTCTGCGCTGTCATAGACACCACGCCAACCAGGCGACGAATATCGGCTGTCACCGGCCGCGGATTCCCACAAAACCGCACGGGTGGCTTTTCACGAAAAAGCGGATGTATCTCGTGCGTTAACAATTTGACGAGCGTTGACTTGCCGGCGCCATTCGGACCGAGCACCACGACCTGTTCACCACGCTCAATCGTCAACTTTTCAATTGAAAGGATGTCACGCCCGCTGCGCCGCACCGTGGCATTTTCAAGCTCGAGAAGGGGTGCGTTCCGTTGAATTTGTGCCATGCCACCGCCCAATCCGTATCTGTTTCGTACAATGCAGTGTACGACATGCCATCGCACAGCAGCTCGAAAAGAAATTGGATGCACTCCGGATGCCCAAAACGCCGACCTACCATATACACCTGAAAGAGCGGGATTTGCCCTGTATGCGGGAAAAGCTGCTCGCAGGTGTGTATGCGCTGCTGCTTGTTGCGTACAGTGCAGCGCTTATCGCTCAGCCGTCATTCATGCAGCAACTCGGTATTGGTATCGAGGTCGCTGGGCTTATTTTTATTCTTGCTTGCTTTGCTGCCTCGCTTCTGTTTTTGCTTCATAATGCCCGCTGGCAACTCGATGTTGACGACGGCGAAGTGTATCGAACCGGAATCTCTGGTCGAGCACGCCATCTCTGCAGCCTTTCAGACGCCACCTACCTCAAAATCTTTCGCCGTACTGATATTTCGGTATACAGCGATGAACGCAAGCTTTTTGAATTTTCGCTTGATATGGCCGGCGATGTCGAAGCACTACATCAGGCTGTGCTCAACCAGATCGAACAGAACGCTAATACTCACCCAGATCTTCGTCGCGAATCTTCCCAGCAAACGTGCGATACACCACCACATGATACATAAGCACCAAGGGTAGACCGATACAGGTAATAATCGTCATGGCTGCAAGCGAATACTCACTTGAAGCCGCTGCTGCAACCGAAATAGACAGCGCTGGATCGCTAGCTGCCACAATATTGGGGAATAACCCTGTTGCAGCAAGCCCCACCAGTCCAAGGCAAACACAACTAACCGCTAAAAACGAGGGAAGATCTCCCTCTTCTTCCTTCTTGCCAAAAAGGAAGGAAGCTACCAGACCCGCTACCACGACAAACGCAAACACGGCTCGCACGACAAAGGGAATAGTGCTCTGATCCGTAGGAGCAACCAAGACAAAATACAGAACGCTCGCCAAAACAAAGAGTACCGCCACGATACGTTGCAGCCATCCACGAAATACAACGGCGCGATCATGTAATTCACCAGGAAGCGCCTTGACCGCCGTCCAGCTGGCTCCTTGAAGCATACACTGGGCCAAACCCAACAAGCCAAACACCAGCGCAAACGGGTTCAACAGTGCGAAAAAGCCCCCAATATAATCTCCATGAGTATTAAGCTGGATGCCTTCAAGCACATTGCCAACCGCGACACCAAACAGAAGCGCCGGAAGAATACTGCCAACAAAAAATACCTTGTCCCATACCTCAGCATATTCAGGGTCGTGTGCATGCATTTCCAGCGATACGGCACGCAGAATTAGGCCAAATAAAACAAGCATGATGGCAAGGTAGAACCCTGAAAAGGTTGTGGCGTACGCCGGAGCGAAGGCGGCAAATAAGGCACCACCAGCCGTCAGCAGCCACACTTCGTTGCCGTCCCATACTGGTCCGACAGCGCGACGCAAGACTGCCCGCTCCTTGTTATTTTTTGCAAGCACTGGGTATAAGCTGCCCACGCCCAAGTCGAACCCATCAAGCACGAAATAGCCAGCGATTAGCACGAAGATAAGAATGAACCAAAGAATTTGCAGGAATGTCATGGCTATTTCGCCTCCCCTATCTTCGCATGTTCTGTCGTTTGTTCCGCCGCGTGCCCTGCCGCTTGATCCTCTGTTTGATCTACTGCAGGTCCTTGCTTTATCAAGCGCAAGGCAATGCGCAAATACATAACCAGAATGAACGCATATACCAAGACAAACAGCGCAATAGTAATTAGCAGCTGTACGGCATCAACCGATTGCGAAATAGCATCAGCCGTACGCAGTTCTTCCCAGACAATCCAGGGCTGACGACCGACCTCAGTAACAATCCAACCTGCTTGAATAGCAATTAACGGGAAAATGGGACCCCACATAAGAGCCTTTGTTAAGCCCCGACCTGCGGGCCGTCCAGCTCGCAAGCGCCGTGTAACAATAACTGAAAAGACAATCCACAGTGCAATAGCACCAAACATAGCCACCATCAGGTGATAGGACTGAAACACTATTTGAACAGGTGCGGTTTGTCCGTATTTCTGCTGAACTTCATGTAGACCAATATAGGGCGTGGACGTATCGCCCGACGCCAACAGCGATGTTGCACCTTTAATCGGCACCTGAATGCCAACAACAGTCTGGTTGGCTTCATCAACATAGCCGAACACCCACATATCAGCAGCGCCTGTTTCGTACTGGCCTTCCATAGCGGCCAGCTTTTCGGGCTGATGTTCAGCCACCACCACGGCTTGTTGATGCATAGCAGGAATCATGAGAACACACGCGACAATAGCCACCACCGTTGCCGTAGCAATCGTCTTTTTACCGAAATCTTTATTTTTGTTGCGCACGTGATACGCACCAATGGCAATAGCCACAAACGCACCCATAATAACGAGCGCAATAACGGTGTGGGTATATCGAGCTGCAATAGAGGGATTGAGTGCGGCAGCCCAGAAATCGGTCAGTAGAGCCTTTGACCCATCAGAAGCTATCTCATAGCCAGCAGGCGTCTGCATCCAAGAATTGGCGATAAGAATCCAGAGCGCGCTTAAGCACGAGCCACCCCATACCAACCACGAGGCTATCATGTAAAAACGAGGCGAAACCTTCTTACGCGCAAACAACAGCACGCCCAAAAATGAGCTTTCCAAGAAGAAGGCAAACAGCGCTTCGGCTGCTAAAGGAGCGCCAAAAATATCGCCTACAAAGCGCGAATAATCAGCCCAGTTGGTACCAAAGGCGAATTCCATCGTGATGCCTGTTGCGACACCTACCGCAAATGTAACGGTGAAAACTTTCACCCAAAAGTGTGCTGCAGCCTCATCTTCGGGCGACTTCGACCGCCAGGCGCGCGTCTGCGCAAGCGCCATAATAAGGCCGAGGCCGATCGACAGAGGCACAAACAAGAAGTGATATGCCACGGTAAATGCAAACTGAAACCGTGACAACACTGCCACATCGAGCATGCCTTCTCCCATCTCTTTGTATTGATATCCCTATTGCATTAAAGGTGCGCCCCTTGAGCCATCCTTCTCGTGGTCACCCCTGCGCCCTTTAATTGATACTAGCAATGTAGCAATTAGAGTTCAGTGCGTCAACAAAAAATCGGGCTGTTGAACAACCCGATCTATGATATCTATATTTTATGCGTAATATCTCAGATAAATGTAACCTACACGCATAGGTATAAATCTTTATTGCAAGAGGAAATATATCGTGCAATAGCAGAAGGAGGCCGACGCCAGTTAGATTTAAGCTAAACCGCAGATGTTCAACGAGTTGGTTGTGAATGCAGGCAGTACGCGCCAGATTGAATACTTCAACGATCGGTCACGATTGGTGAATCATGATTAGCGAACCGCCAACACATAACCTACTTACGGCCGGCGTAGACATACTCCGCTCAAGCAAATTGGTAAATACTCATCTGCAGACACTATTTACGACCTGCGTAGACACCACCCTCGCCAAAGAGCAGTTCGTGCTCTTCACCAACCAGTGCCGCACGTGCTTGGTCACGCAGGTTATTCACCCCAATAAAGAATTGACGCATCATGGCAACCATGAGATAGCGCCCTTTCGGAGTAAGAGTAAGCTCGTCGCTATTGTTTGTTGCAAAAGCGCCCGCAGCGATCATAAACGCCATCTCACCCGGCAAGCCACGCTCAACCGAGCATCCAAAATCACGCTTGAACTGTTGCTTATCGAGCCGCAAACCAAATAACTGCATCATGAAGCGATAACGCATACGCTGGTGAAAATCAAAATGGGTTGCCGCGCTCATAGACATACGACCCGACGCGATGCGTTCGTTATATTCCTTAACCGAAAAGGTATTCACATACAGCGTGTGCCCCAAATAGGTAATGCCACCCGACCCGATAGCAGGGTATTCCTCGTAATCCACCACGTATTCATCGATCATGCCACTTGCTGATTTATCAAACGTCCAGGCACTCGAAAGGGTGAATCCGTTATCAAGCAATGTACGCCAGATGATGTCATAAAAATGGGCCTCGCGCGCGTAGTCAACCTTCCCCACCGTCGCAGCCAGCGAGCATTCCACCGCTGGTGAAGCCATCAGCGGGTAAAACGTTGTCTGAGTTGCCCCGCTTTCAAGCACCCAAGCAAGATCGTTAATCAGTATGTCTTCAGTCTGAGCAGGGAAATTGAAGATCATGTCCACATTCATCGACAAAAAATGGGGCGAAGCTGTACGAATGCGTTCGAAGATTGTTTCCGCATCGCCGTATTTTTGCAGGCGGCCCATCTGGTCAAGCAAGCCATTATCGAAGCTCTGCACACCAACCGATAGGCGCTGCACTCGACCATCAAGCTGTTCCAAATACGGTTCGATGAGGTGGTTCGGATTCGTTTCGCTCGAAACCTCTTTAATAGAAAATGTCTTACGCGCCAAATCGATGGTACGAACCAACTCGTCAATCATAATCGTCGGCGTACCACCGCCAATATAGAGGCTATCGAAGTCGTATCCGAGTTCGGCAAGCATGAGCATTTCGCGACGCAAGCTATCGAAGTACGGACGAGCACGATCTTCAGAAAACGGAAAGCGATTAAACGAACAGTAGGGGCACAGACGCTCGCAAAACGGAACATGCATATACAGCATGTAATGTTTACCCGGCTCAGGCGGCGGCATAAGCTGGTCGTTACAGGTTTCAAGTTTGAGATAACTGTCGGTGCAGGCCCCAACGACCCGTGACAGTAAACGTTCGGAAAACATAAGTTAGTTGCTTCTTTTCTGATTGCTACTTGTATTGCATGCAATCGGCGGTCAGTTGAGCCCCGATATCAGTGCGATATTGTTTGCCCTCAAAATTGATAAGCTCACAGGCTTCATAGGCACGAGCACGAGCTTCCTCAAGGGTATCGCCTAAGGCCACCACGTCGAGTACGCGACCGCCTGCCGTCAATAATTCCCCATCGGTATTACGCTTGGTGCCAGCATGAAATACGCGAACGCCCTCAAGCGCTTCAGCGTCGTCGACACCAAGAATAACCTTGCCCGTTTCATACGAGCCAGGATAACCTTCGCTTGCCAGAACCACGCACACGGCCGGCTGATTCGACCAGGTAAGATCAATCGCGTGGGGGTTACCCTTCGCCACCGCTTCCATGATGTCTACAAGATCGGTTTCAAGCCGCGGCAAGATAACCTGCGTTTCAGGATCACCAAAGCGCGCATTAAACTCAAGCATTCGTGGACCGGCAGCAGTCAGCATAAATCCGCCATACAGCACGCCACGATAATCCAGAGGAAACGGTGGACGCGCACACGCTGCCGCAGCCAACTCCATCGACTGGCGCATTGCGGCCATGTCGTCGGCTGTCACAAATGGCACGGGAGAATACACACCCATACCACCCGTATTAGGACCCATATCGCCATCGAAGGCGCGCTTATGATCTTGCGCGGTGACCATGCAATGCGCCTGTCCACCACAGACAAACGCAAGCAGCGAACATTCAGGGCCAGATAAGCACTCTTCAATAACCACCCGCTGGCCGGCTTCGCCAAAAGCCCCCGCGAAACATTCTTCCACCGCATCTTCGGCAGTCTTGATATCGTCAGCCACGATAACGCCCTTGCCAGCAGCGAGACCGTCGGCTTTTACCACGATGGGAGCGCCCATTTCGCGTACGTACGCAAGCGCTTCGTTCTTGTTATCAAACGATCGATAAGCCGCTGTTGGAATGTTGTTGTCTTCCATAAAGCGTTTGCTAAAAGCTTTGCTGCCTTCGAGCTGGGCACCATAGGCGTCGGGTCCAAACACCAACACGCCCGCATCGCGCAAAACATCAGCGACACCCGCAACAAGTGGCGCCTCTGGACCAATAACAACTAGATCAATGGCATGGTCACGGCAAAACCCAACCAATGCGGTCGCATCGCAAATATCAAGACCAGAAACATTTTCTGCGACGTCTTCACTTCCCCCATTGCCGGGGATGGCATACAACGAATTGCACCGGGCAGAAGCAGCAAGTGCCCAAACTATGGCGTGCTCGCGACCTCCTGAACCCAATACGGCAATATTCATGCTTCCTGCTTTCTTACCACGTCTGACTTCTTCGGCTTACTCTTCTCGTTACTGCGCCGTAGGCGATTCCCATCCGCGAAAAATCGTCTGATCGCGATCGGGACCAACTGCAATGATGCTCATCGCAACGCCACAAAGTTCTTCCAGGTAGGTAACATAACGCTGCGCGTTTGCTGGAAGCTCTTCAAACGAACGACAACCAGTAATATCGCGCCCTTGCCAACCAGGCAGTTCTTCGTAAATAGGCTCAACATGCTTAGGATAGAGCGCGCTTTGCTGCATCGGGAAATACTCATAGACTTTCCCGTCAGCGCGATAACCTACGCACACTTTAATACGCTCGAAAGAGGACAGCACGTCAAGCTTGGTTAATGCCATGTCGGTAAGGCTATTGCAATCGGTTGCATAGCGCGCGATAACAGCATCAAACCAACCACAGCGGCGACGGCGTCCAGTGGTCACGCCAAACTCTCCGCCGATTTCGCAGAGTTTGTCACCATCTTCATCGAATAGCTCGGTGGGAAACGGTCCTGATCCCACGCGCGTTATATACGCTTTCGAGATGCCAATGACCTTATCGATTGCCTTCGGCCCCACACCTGTACCAATGCACGCACCACCAGCGCAGCACGACGAACTGGTAACGAAGGGATACGTACCATGGTCGATGTCGAGAAGCGTGGCCTGTGCCCCTTCGAACAGAATGTTCCTTCCCGCACGCAAAGCAGTGTTTAGCACATTGGCCGTTTCATCCATATGAGGACGAATGATGTCGGCGTAAGGCAGATATTCCTCGCAAATCTGGTCGACCGTATAGGGCGCAAGGCCATATACCTTTTCGAGGATCTGATTTTTTGTTTCGAGTGCCGTTTGAAGCTTCTGGCGGAAAATATGCTCGTCGAGCAAATCCTGAATACGAATGCCGATACGTGCCGCTTTATCCTGATAGGCTGGCCCGATACCACGCCGAGTCGTTCCAATTTCATTACTACCCAAGCGGCGTTCGCTCGCCCCATCCAAATCGATGTGATAGGGCATAATCACATGCGCATCGCAGCTGATGACCAGTCGCTCACACGAGATACCCTGCGCTTCAAGCTTGGCCATTTCATCAACAAGCACCCGTGGATCGACCACGACACCGTTTCCGATAACAGGAGTGATGGTTTCGTACATCACGCCCGAGGGAATTAAATGAAGCGCGAGCTTCTTATCTCCATGAATAACAGTGTGACCTGCATTGTTACCACCTTGATAGCGCACAACGTAATCGTAGTCACGCGCAATCAGATCGGTAATTTTTCCTTTGCCTTCATCGCCCCATTGGGCACCGACAAGCACAGTGCTTGGCATGCGCTGCCTTCCTTTCGAATGCATCTGGCGGCTACCATTACAGCCCAAAGGCCTGCAGCGCGCCCGTGAACAACCAATTATATTACAGTGCCCCGCTGCCTATGCAGCTGAACATATCCTGCATAAGAAAGAGAATCGAAATGACTTCCTTATGACCCACTTGTCGGTATCAGTTAAAAAGCGCCGGCATAGCGGGAATCATCAAAGTAATCCCCGAAGGTCGTATTTTCAGGTGTCCACGACAGCGTAATGTCACGTGTCGCGCCATTACGGTGTTTCGCAACAATAAGATTGGCGGTACCCAAGTCGGGACGTTCGTCGCTTTCAGCCTCAAGTTCATCCATGCTGCGATCAATAAACATGACAATGTCAGCGTCTTGCTCGATAGACCCAGACTCACGCAGGTCAGAAAGCATCGGGCGCTTGCTTTTGCCGCGCTGCTCAATCGCACGAGACAACTGCGATAGGGCGATAACCGGCATGCCCATTTCTTTGGCGAGCACCTTCAATCCACGGGATATTTCGCCAACTTCTACCGCACGATTACCGTCTCGGCGTGTTTGTGCCGGCTGCATAAGCTGTAAATAGTCAACGATGATCAGGCCGTTTTCTCTACCACGCAATTCACGACGTGCTTTAGCGCGCGCCTCAAGAATGGAAAGCGACGGCGTATCATCGATAAAAAGTTCGGTATTGGCCAAGTTGGTAATAGCATCTGCCAAAGCCTGCCAATCTGCTTCACCCAAAAAGCCGCCACGCACCTTTTCAAGGCTAATGCGCGCTTCGGAGCAAAGGATACGTTGCACCAGTTGCAGCGAACTCATTTCCAGTGAGAAAAAGGTTGTGGGATACCCCGCCTTCGCTGCATTTACGGCTAAGTTCAAAGCGAACGATGTCTTACCGACACCAGGACGTGCGGCAAGAATTACCAAGTCACCTGGACGCAGACCATGGAATAAGTTATCGACATCAGCAAAACCAGTGGGCACACCCGCCATGTGATTCTTTTGCTCTGCCAGCTTTGTGATTTCGTCAAATGCATTAGTTAATAGATCAGTAATGGAGGTAAACGATGCAGAGACACGCTGTTCAGTTACTCTAAACAGGGTTTTTTCGGCAGTCTCCACCACTTCAGCTAAGCTATCGGGCGCATCGTACGCCAAGGCAGTAATCTGCGCTGAAGCATAAATAAGATCGCGCAGAATAGAGGTGCGCTTGACAATATCGGCATGAGTTATCCAGTTGGTCAGGGCAAAGGTATTGTCGGCAAGTTCTACCAAATAAGATTTGTCGCCAATAGCTTCAAGCTGTCCAACTGCTCGCAGATTTTCAGCCAACGAAATCTGATCGATAGGCAAACTGCGTGCATGCAAATCGAGCATGCTCCTAAAAATAATCTGATGTGCCGGACGAAAGAAGTTCTCAGGAACCAGCTTCGCTGCTACTTCGTCAATGGCATCCTGATTAAGCATACAGGCAGCAAGAACTGACCGCTCTGCCTCGATGTTATGAGGTATCTGTTTGTTCGACGCTTGAGCAGACGTCTTCGGGTCGCGCAGCGTATTCCCGTTTTCCCCTGTGTTGAACTGCGGCATTATCAGAACTCCCTTGGGACGAAATCAGCCTCCGCAGCATACCGCTACGGAGGCTGTTCTGCGCAGACAAACCTGCGCTCATAATTTTAGCAGTGTTCGCTACTCAGCAGACTCATTGTCGTCAGCAGAATCTTCGCCTGAGACCTCAGCCTCGGTAGATTCTTCTGCAACTTCAGTTGCACCCTGCGGTTCTGCAGCAGCTTCTTCAGCAGTCTCTTCTACGACAGCTTCAGCATCGCCAACCAGCAAAACCAAATCGGCCTTGGCATCGCCATGGAGCGATACAACAGCATGATGCTCGCCCACGGTCTTAATAGCCTTGTGCACCTCAACGAGGCGACGGTCAACCTCGATGCCAGCCTGCTCACGCAGGGCATCAACAATCATCTGAGAAGTAACCGAGCCGAACAGCTGACCACCTTCGCCAACACGAGCGTCGATAGTAAGCCGCAAGCCATCAAGCTTGCTCTTCATCTCAGCTGCAGCAGCCGTACGATCAGCTTCGCGCTTTTCGATAATATGACGACGCTGCTCGAGCTGCTTGAGGTTGCCCGCTGTGGCCTTAACGGCCATCTTCTGAGGAAGCAGATAATTGTTAGCGAATCCATCAGCTACGTCGATAACGTCGCCTTCAACGCCCTTCCCCTTCACTTCTTGAAGCAAAATAATCTTCATGTGGCAATCCTTTCAACTAACCGCGATTGCGGCGGTCGCCACGGCCGCTGATAGACGGCACGGAGTACGGCATAAGAGCCATCTCGCGGGCACGTTTTACGGCGTTGGCAATATCGCGCTGGTGCTGAGTACACGCACCGGTTACGCGACGAGGCTTGATTTTGCCTCGATCGGTTACATACTTGCGCAGCATCTGAGTGTCTTTGTAGTCGATGTACTCGGTGCCTTCTTTGCAGAATTGGCAGTACTTACGACGAGGCTGCTTTACGTATTCAGACATGAAAACCTCTTTCAAATCCCTAGAATGGGATGTCTTCGTCATAGACCGAGGCATTCACCGCTGGGGCAGGCTGCGACTGAGCCGCCTGCATTTGCGGAGCCGAATTGTAACCGCCGTTACCAGTGGCACCGCCATCGCGTGGAGACAGGAACTCTATCTCGTCAACGATGACCTCGATCTTGCTGCGCTTCTGTCCGTCACGTTCCCACTGGCTCCAGCGAAGTTTACCCTCAATGGCCACTTTGCTGCCCTTGTGCAGAAAATTTGCCACGCTCTGAGCGCGAGCGCCGAACATGGTGCAGTCGATGAAGTTAGGATAATCCTCCCATTCACCTGTCTGCTGATTGCGGCGACGGTCGTTAACCGCCACGCCGAATCCCAGCACGGGCAGGCCGCCCGCAGTCTGACGCAGTTCAGGTTCGCGTGTGAGGTTACCGGTAATAACAACTCGGTTAATGCTCATGGTCTCTTCCTTGTCTTCCGTATCGGGCATCTTACATAAAGCACCCGATTCCCAGCAATCGTTTAGTCGCGGTCGGTGCGACGAACGATCATATGACGCTTGACCGCGTCAGTAATACGCAGAACGCGATCGAGCTCAGCGATGGAATTGGGATCAGCATGGAAGTCGACGAGCGTGTAATCGCCTTCGTTCAGGCCTTCGATCTCGTACGCCAGCTTGCGCTTACCCCATTGCTCAACATTATCGACAACACCTTTGTCATCAGTAATAACCGTGTTGATGCGTGTGGAGACAGCGGTACGGGTTTCCTCGTCGATCGACGGAGCGACGAAATACAGCAACTCATAAGCCTTCATCAAGTCACCTCCTTTGGACTGACGGCTTCGGGAGATGAAAGCGAATCCCGAAGCAGGAATAGCGTGAGCTAGCTTAGCAAACGCACGCCTTGGCAACAAGACAACCTGCCCTGTTCCATAAAACGCGCAAGCTGCGCCCTAGTTGCTGTTCCCATCCATTCTCTTGTCCATTATGGATATCACAGCTGGCGCAAAACAACTAAAAAGTTGGTCTCAATCTGGCGAAAAGATGACTATTTGCCGACCAAACTATTCCCTACTCGATTCAACTTCATCATCGAAGTCGTCAAAGGTATCTGGGTCATCTTCACCCGTGTCATCCTCATTGCTATCGACTAAAAATGCCATGAAATTCGGCGCCGGCCCGATATAGATGGGTTCGTCGTTAACCACGGGAATACCCGCTTCGTCTTCGGGCATCTGATAGAAGAAACCGATAGCAACACCTTCGTCTTCCCCAGACAAACCGCCTTCAGCGATAAGTACATCTTCGGTACCCTCGTCGGTTTCGACATAGCCGTCGTAGCAAAACGCATAGGCATCAGCACCGCGCACATGCTGCACGGTATGACGGGCAGCGGCATAGTATTCTTCTGAACTATCACCTGGGTGCGTTTCTAAAAACAGATTATCTTTCACAGCCAATGCCGTAAAAGGAACAACTTCCTCACCCGCTTCAAGTTTTTGCTTCGCTTCTTTTAGCGCGGTCAGAAGCACCGCTTGCAGGCGTTCATCGATATCAGGAATGTCGTTCAGATCGCCTTCAACAACACGATCAACCATAGTGGTTCCTTTCATTCATCCGGAGCTTCGTCCGGCAATATCCTTCAAAAAGAGTATACTGCCTATGTTTTATGACAATGACGGGGTATGTCTTCGAGTCGTAAGATTCGCGTTCTGCTTCGCAGAACTCCCGCTCGCATTGCTCGCGACGAACAAGCCGTGTGGCTTGTTCGTCCTTCTCAGGGTTCGAATCCGTTTCGCTTCTCGAACTCTCATTAATTCGGGTGTCCAATTTGTGTCCAAATTCATATAAAAATATATCAAGACATATAGAGATGTTAGACACCACGTCTAATAGATAAAATCAATACAAGCCGTTGACCTGCAAAAACAGATTAACGGCTTGTTACTATCTGGCGGAGGAGGAGGGATTCGAACCCTCGTTACCCGGATTACGGGCAAAACGGTTTTCGAGACCGCCGCATTCAACCACTCTGCCACCCCTCCGTGGGTGGGCGACCACCCATCGGTAGTCGCATTGCCGGATTACTGGCTTCTATAACGCAAAACCAAAGCTTTGCTTTTGAACCGCACGCAAGCGGAAAAGATCTGGCGGAGAGATGGGGATTCGAACCCCAGATACCCTTTTGGGGCATACACGATTTCCAATCGTGCTCCTTCGACCAGCTCGGACATCTCTCCATCAAGCCAAATGCTGCGCAGAAGCGTGGCAGCGAAACGGCAGTATACTCCATTCGCCGCCACGCACGCAACTTACCTTACGGGAAGCACACCTTGGGTTTCCAACCTAAAAGCCCTCGTACGTTTCAGCCTCAGTCAACCTCTGACCGCCACGGAACGAATACGCCTAAGCTACCCGTTATCCGGGTTTGATCAGAAGTCCTCAACGGGAGCAACGACAAGGCAGCACCTGGACAAAAATCCTCTAACGAAGATTCGTTAGTGCTAGTTAGTGCTAGACGTACTCGCATCCGCAGATGAAGATGAACTGCTCGAAGCTTCACCCTGTGTACCCGTTGTATCGTCAGTAGAAGAAGCGCCATCGGTTGATTGGCTCGACGACTGATCACCAGAGCTGGAAGTTCCATTGCCTGGCATCAACGTGGTGCTATCAGAAGCGGGATACTTGGACATATCTACATCGTACGGCAGACCGCTCGGCATGTCTGTCTTTTCGATAGTGGCCTTTTCTTTATAATCTGCCATCCACTGCTTATACGCCTGAGTCTCGTTGTTCGACTCAACCATCTTACGAATATAATCAATCAATTCAACGGGAACCTGATCGATTTCGGTGACCTCGTCAGGCGCCTCATATACATCGGTGCACTTGATAATGTGAATGCCATAATCGCTCATTACTAAGCCGCTTACCTGGCCCTTATCAAGATTGGTAAGCGCATCGGTATACGGCTGAACAAAGCGATTCAGCAAATCCCAACCCACGTTACCGCCATCTTGAGCAGAGACAGTATCGATTGAATATTCTTTAGCGGCATCCTCGAAGGAAATCTGTCCCGAGTTAATCTGGTCGAGTACCTTCTGGGCAGTATCAGAGTCGTCACTTGCGAATAAGATGTGCGAAGATTTCTTCGCCCCGCTAAACGAGCGCGCATACTGCTGCGCATACGTAAGCAATTCTTCATCGCTTGCACCAGCTGTGCTTTCCGCAGTTACCTTTTCTTTCAGAGCATTCTCAAGCATCGCATTGTGCACGCTATCACGATAACCTTCTTCGGTTGTGCCCGCCTGTTTGAGAGCGCTTTGCCAGGCATCATCGTCGGAATAGTTTGCCTTCATAGAAGCAACTTGGGCATCGACGTCTTCATCGCTCACCGACACGCCGTTTTCTTCGGCAGCCTGACGAGTTAGGTCGATGCCAACAAAATAATCAATAATCTGATCGCGCACCTGAGAGGGGGTCATTGACGATTTTGCCATCCATTTACCCCAAGTATCTTCATCGGTGAGACCCTGTGTTTCACGGAAATTCTGAACAAAATCGGTAACGGTCTGTTCGGATATTTCCGTCCCATTGACGGTAGCAGCCACTCCAGAAGAAGCAGTGGACGAAGAAGATGAGCAAGCCACTATGCCAAGCATGCATGCTGCCGAAAGAGCGCCCGTTACCACTAGACGCATAATGCGATGAGATCTCATGTAAACCATCCTTCGTTTTAATCGAATAGCGGTATTTTCCCATAACCCTACACAGGCGATTTGCATTGCACAAGATGTTCATGTGTGACACATATCAACAGCGACAAATACTATGAGAAAGCTGCCTGTGTATTAGATATCCCAAAATCTTCCCGCTTTGTGGCTAAGGACGCCAAATAAGTATCCAAATGCCAAGGAAGTCTCCATACACGTGTCGTAATGCTAAACGGCTCTAAACCTGATTCTAGTTCCCAGAGAAAATCCTGCGCGCATGCTCTAACGCCCCACCGCCCGTTAATTCCTCTACAATGGGTGTATGAGTAACCAGAATCACAATCCGTACGCCTACTCACGTGCGCTGATGACGCGTGAGTTGGATGATCATCTGTCGGGAAGCCTCGAATCGCTCTTTCTGGTAGTGAGTACCCAAGAAATTTCTGCTATCGCGCATGATGCATTACAGAAAACAGCCGATGCGCTTGGCTATGGAAACAATGGTGCTACATTCCTTACGCTTCCTGCCTCACCAAATGAAGAAACGCCCAGTCAAACCAATCAAACTGACCATCAAAACGTACAGCGAATTATTGAAGGCCTTGATCCACTCTGTCTTATAGCGACAGATGTACGAGCCGCTAACAGTATCGGTGCAGCATACGACACGAATGTTTCTTCACAGACGAAAGCCATCAGTTACAGCGGACGAATTGCAGGACGCGAGACACGGGTATTCGACGATTTCAATACCCTGGTGACAACCGAAGCAGGTAAGCAGCACGCCTGGGCGCTCTTGAAAACACTGCCAACATTCTCTGGGATTGAAAACTCGGCAAAACGATAAGAACTTTAAGATCGAGTACACGATTGCTCACGATGACGGCCGCAACCCGCAAGATCTTCCCCTTGCCGACATCGTGCTACATCGCGAAGGAGTGATATAGATCGCAAGAACTCTCAAATCGGGATAAAACGGGTTGTGGTTTAAGGATTTCAGGCTTAGTCATAAAGCCTTTAAGACCGCTCTATTACAGAAATGCGGATGCCACCGTTGGAGGAGGGTGACATCCGCGTCAGACGAGGAAAGCATAAAGCTTTCGGAAGAGTGACTTCACTATAAGAGTTATATTATTCTTAGTAAAGAATAATATAACAATACTGAGATTTCTTTCTTCCTACCTCGCCTTATAAGCGTTTGAACTGCAGAAATACCCTGCTTTTTTAAATGGAGAACATGTAGTCGAATACATCCTGACGCTGCAAGGTTAATTGAACACCAAGCGTTTCGGCTACCTCGGCAAGCTTTTCTTGCACTTCGTTGAAATCAGCGCAATCAGTGTCGAGCGTTACTAACATCGTCATGCTGAATACGCCTTCAAGAATCGTCTGAGAGATATCGTCAATATTAGCTTGGCATTCGGCGAGCGCCACAGCAACTGCCGCTACAATGCCGCTGCGGTCTTTACCAAGAACGGAGATTACGCACTTCATATTTGATCCTTTCCTTACTGCCCCACCATTGTACCGATACGATGTGAGAAGCTGTACAACTAAGACAACAGTACGACTAACCGCACAACTAAAAGCAACGGTATAGCCCAGATAAATCCAGAGAGCTCATGTACCTGTCACTCAACGCACTACCCCCGCCTGCTCAGCATTCGCTCAGTGTCATCCAATAGCTGATCTCTCACCGATTTCTCTGTGTGAAGTACCGCGCCAATTTTTCTGTACGAAGTAACTAGCGCTGAAAGATAAGTGAAAGTGCCTCGGCACGTGTCGCAGGATTGCGTCTGAACAAACCCCGTACGGCACTTGTTGTCGTTTTGCTGCCCGGCTTTTTTACTCCGCGCATGCTCATGCACAAGTGTTCTGCTTCCATCACCACAATAACCCCTTGCGGATGCAGCTGTTCAACCAGCGTATCGGCTATCTGACTTGTTAGGCGCTCTTGCACCTGCGGGCGCCGTGCAAACGCATCCACCAGCCGTGCCAGCTTGGATATACCACAAATACGCCCATCTTCAGCCGGCACATACGCCACATGAGCGCGACCAAAAAAGGGTGCCAGATGATGTTCGCACATCGAATAAAACGGGATATCACGCACAAGAACCATTTCTTCGTGGTTCTCATCGAAGGTCGTTTCGAAATACGATGCTGGATCTGCATACAAACCCGCAAAGCATTCCGCATACATCTTCGCGACACGCTCAGGTGTCTTGCGCAAGCCTTCGCGGTTAGGGTCTTCCCCTACCCCTTCTAAGATAAGGCGAACGCCTTGTGCCACCTTGTCCAAGTCCATTCGAGTGCCCGTGATATCCAAATCGTTGCTCATACGATGATCTCTTTTCCTTTATAGGTCGATATCAAGCGACACCGGACAGTGGTCGCTTCCAAATAAATCGGCGTGTATACGCGCTGCACGCACGCGGTCGGCGAGACTCTTGCTGACAAGAAAATAGTCAATGCGCCACCCAGCGTTATTTGCCCGCGCATTGAAACGATAACTCCACCAGGAATAAGCACCCACTTCAGTAGGGTTTAATAGGCGAAAGGTATCAACAAAGCCCGCATCAAGAAGCTTGGTGAACTTTTCGCGCTCTTCGTCGGAAAAACCTGCATTACCACGATTCGACTTCGGATTCTTCAAATCGATTTCTTCATGGGCAACATTAAAATCGCCGCACATGATAACTGGCTTCGGCTGCGCGGTATCAGGCCCTAAGGGCGTTGTGCCCTTTTCAAGCCCCTTGCAGAAATCGCGGAACGCATCATCCCATTCCATGCGATGGTCGATACGCGCGAGTTCGTTTTGCGCGTTGGGCGTATACACATCGACGAACCAAAATTCAGGAAATTCCAGTGCACAAATACGGCCTTCGGTATCAAGATGCGGTACGCCCAGACCATGAAGAACCTGTAGTGGCTTTTGTCGTGCGTAGACTGCCGTACCCGAATAGCCTTTGCGCTCCGCGTAGCTCCAGTGACTTTCATAATCGGGAAACTCTAGGTCAATCTGACCTTCTTGCAATTTTGTTTCCTGCAGAGCAAACACATCGGCCTTAAGCGAAGTGAATATATCAGAGAAGCCTTTTTTCTCGGCAGCACGAAGCCCATTGACATTCCACGAGACCAAACGCATGAATATCCTTTCTGTACTGGTTGCCAACTGATGCCTTAAACCAGTGCTGATGTCTGATGTACGATATCTGATATCAGTGTATACGAGTAGGATACAAAAGGACGCCCCCGCGCGACTGCACGAGGACGTCCTTACGAAAACGGCGGAAACAGATAGCTGTCGCAACCGTTAAACGTGATAGATACCTACTTGATAACTATCTACTTAATAGCAGCTGCAACAACTTCGCCCACATTGCGTCCGAACGTCGTGATGTCGCACACGGCATTGCCACCAATACGGTTGTTGCCGTGGATGCCACCCGTTACTTCACCAGCAGCATACAGACCAGGAATCTTTGAGCCATCTGCCTTGAGAGCTTCGTTATTGTCGTTGATCTTAATGCCACCCATTTCATGATGAATGCCTGGCGTAACCTTGATGGCATAGTAGTTACCATCAACAAAAGCAATGCAGCTCTTCGTGCGACCGAATTCGTCGGTAGCCCCACTGGTGGTAATCGCGTTGTATGCATCGACCGTTGCCTGCAACGTTGCAGCATCGACACCGATCTTGCTTGCCAGATCATCCAAGCTGGACCCGGTGACGACCAAGCCCTTCTTTTCATAGCTGTTCTTGATTGCCTTGTTGGCATCGTACACGGTCTGGTCGAATACCTCCCAGGCGTACTTACCGGGTTGTTCAAGTTCGGCTGCCGACACCTTATCGCGCGTACTCATTTCATCAAAGAAGCGCTTGCCATCTTGGTTAACCAGAATGGCGCCGCTACCACGAACAGCCTCTGCGATCAGGGGAGCGGGCTGACCCGAATTGCCACCCTCGACCACGCCAACTGTCGGATGGATCTGGATTTGATCCATCTGCACTAGTTCAGCACCAACTGCTTCGGCCATGGTATAGCCATCGCCAGTTGCACTTGGCTGGTTTGTCGAGCTGTAATCGGCAAGGTCAGGACGATACTTCGAAATAAGTTCTTTATTGGAACCCAAGCCACCCGACGCCATAATGACGGCCTTAGCTTTATAGGTGGTTTCACGGCCCTTGCTATCCTGAGCCTTCACGCCGACCACTGCGCCTGAATCATCAAGCACCAATTCGGTTGCAGTCATGCTCTTTTCAACTTCGATGCGGCGATTGTTTACCTGTGATTCCAGACCCGGCACCAACGTGGCACCAACGGCCGATCCATCGGTCGGACGATGGCAGCGCTTTACTGACATGCCACCCGTTGACGTGATGTTGTCAAGCACGATACCCAGTTCATCAAGCCAGTCGATCGTAGCGGCTGAATGATCGCACATGAAATGCACCAGCACCGGATCACCGGTGTTGTGACCACCATCAAGTGTTTCCTGAGCAAACAGTTCGTTGCTGTCTTCAATACCCTGTTCTTTTTGGAACTTTGTTTCAGAAGCATTCATACCGCTTGAGCTGAAGCTGGTATTTCCACCAACTGCTTCGGCCTTTTCAAGCAGAATAACATCTTGCACACCTGCATCGTACGCAGCAATAGCTGCAGACATACCTGCGCCACCAGCACCAATAATAATGATATCGTGAGACTGTTCCTTACCTTCAGAAGAAGACGAACCGCTTCCTTTCGGCTGAGAGCAGCCTGCCACTCCGAGAGCGCCGAGTGCAGCAGCGCCTGCAGCACCTGCAAGGAATACACGGCGTGATACACCTGTGCCTGATACGATTTGTTGGTTACTCATCTTTCCCCTCTCTGTCATTATCCGCACACAGAAGTGAAAGCACACTTTCAAGCAACTGCCCTTTGGATAACCGACACCAACATCTTATACTTTACCACTGTTTAGGCTGATTAAAGCTCTTTTTATTATTTTGTTAGCGGAATAATAGCAATTACCATGAGAAGAAACAAATATGCAAACTATTAATGCTTGCGAGTAGAAGAAGCCGCCATGGTGTCACTTGTGTTAGCTCCGGCAGAAGCTTTTGTAGACGTGTCAGTACCAGATACCCCAGCAGCCGCAGACTTCCCTTTGCTGAACAGGTGTGTAAAAAAGTTCCCGTGCGCCTGAGCCTGCGCCTTTGCATCACGCTTGGCTGCTTCGGCCTCACCCAATTTACGAGCTTCAGCAGCTTCCTTCTGGGCAGCAGCCTTTTCAGCCTTGCGCGCACGCGTTGCTGCCTTTGAACGTCCGGCCATCATCCGGTCGGCATAAGCACGACGAATTTTGCGCACCTTGCCCATATCAACCCAGATAGCGAAGATCAGTAGAGCATAGCCGACACCCAAAAGCACATAGCTTGCTACCGCAGAATCAGGAATGGCTATCTGCACCACAAAGGACAGCGCCGTTAAAGAAAGTGCAAGTACAATCGAAACCCACCAATAACGCCGCCACCGATGATATTCAGGCGTATCAGGGTTGTAATACCGCGCCCGCGCTTCGCGTTCCTGTTGCTTTTTTGAAGCAGCTGCATTACCACCACCAGAAAGGCGCGATAAGAACCCTCGTGAAGCAGCTTGTTTCTTGCCGCTTGCCACACGCACACTGGCACCCGCCTTTGACACCGGCTTAGCCGATGCGGCGCTTTTTCTTGTTTTGCCAGTGCGATCGTCGCTTTGATAGCGTTCGTTCATAGGATTGCGTTGGGTCATAAGGCGGTTTGCTCCTCAATGATGAATACGTATTGGATAGATACGTATTGTTGTTTGCTCTTAGTTGTTGGTGTAGTAGCTGTTACCTCTTACTTGGTACTGCTACTTTTGAAACGATGTGCCCGTAATAAGCTCGTATGCCTGAATGTATTTCTCGCTTGTCTTTTGAACAACGTCTTCAGGCAAATGCGGTGGATTACCACTGCGATCCCAATTAGCATTGAGCCAATTGCGCACAAACTGCTTATCAAAGCTCGGCTGTACCTCGCCTTCACGATAGGTGGCAGCTGCCCAGAAGCGGCTGCTATCAGGTGTGAGCACTTCATCGGCCAGAATAACCTTACCGTCAACAACACCAAACTCAAATTTGGTATCGGCAATGATAATACCTTGTTGAGCTGCATGATCAGCCGCTTTCTCATACACCGCAAGCGTCAAGTCACGCAAGGTAGTCGCAGCTTGTTCCCCCACAAGATCAACAGTCGTATCGAAGCTGATGTTTTCGTCGTGCCCACCAATTTCAGCCTTGGTAGATGGAGTAAAGAGCGCGGTGGGAAGCTTGGATGATTCAGTCAGCCCCTCGGGCAGCTGAATGCCGCACACTGTGCCATTCTTACGATACGACGCAAGACCACTTCCGGTAAGGTACCCACGCACAATACACTCCACTGGATACATCTGGGCCTTGCGCACCAACATGAACCGCCCATCGAGATATTCTTCATACGGCTTGAATTCATCTGGAAGATCAGCAACATCCGTGCTGATTACATGGTTGTCAACAATATCTGCCAGCAGGTCAAACCAAAAGCGAGAAAGCTGCGTGAGAACTTTGCCTTTATAGGGAATCTCATCTTCAAGAACGTAATCGAATGCTGATATGCGATCGGTAGCCACCAGCAACAGCTTATCGCCCAAATCATAGAGATCGCGCACTTTACCCTGAGCGTCGGGTTTCAGTTCTATACCAGACATTGTGTTCATCCCCTTCCGGCTGCCCGAGAGCACTTCTACCCCAGCAACCAATATACACACAGACATTAATGCCGCGCAGCCATACTATCAAGCAAGCACTTTCTAAACGCTGTAACTATCACTCGTAGCACACGGTAAAGTTACTCGCATCAACCCTTCAGTGGGCCACGCGCATCAATCCGTACAATAAAGCGCTATTCGCCAGCCGTTTCATTATGGGACATACGGGCACGCTTTGCCCGCTCCTTCGCCAATTTGACGCGCTCTTCACTGAATAGCGGGATGTAAATAGTAAAAACAGCACCCTCGCCCTTCTTACCTTCAACGCGCACCCAGCCTTCGTGTTGATCGACAATCTCTTTGACTAAAGAAAGACCCACACCAAGACCGCCCTGTTCACGCGTGCGGCCCGAATCGGCTCGCCAGAAACGAGAAAACACCATCTTGGCTTCTTCGGGAGAAAGACCGATGCCCGTATCAGCCACCGAAATCTGAGCCATCTCTTCCCCACCGCGCACGGTAACCGTAATGCTGCCGCCTTCAAGGGTGTAGCGCACCGCATTAGAAATAAGATTGGCCGTCGCCTGCCGAATCATGTCGGCATCGCCATAAACGTACACATCGTCTTCAGCACGATAGTGCAATTCAAGCCCCGAATCATGCACCAGTGCCTCATGCGTTGCAATGATGCCTGAAATCAAGTCGCCCACATTAAGCACCCGCATATCTAAGGGTGTCGAGCGGTTTTCTAGGCGCGATAGTTTCAGAATGGCATCCACCAACCGGCTGAGGCGCCGCACTTCAGAATTGACCGTCTCAAGACGCACCGCATCAGCTTCGAATACGCCATCGACCATCGCTTCAACCGTCGACTGAATAGCCATCAGCGGAGTACGCAATTCATGCGCCACGTCGGTGGTCAGCCGCCGTTCAAGGCGACGATCTTTTTCCACCGATTCGGCCATCGAATCGAATGTCTTACCTAAACGAGCTATTTCGTCGTCGCCCACCATATTGGTGCGCACCGACAGGTCGCCTTCACCAATCTGCTTGGCCGCCCGTGAAATGCGATTAATAGGCTCCACCAAAGCGCGCGCAAACACAAAACCAATAATCAAGGCAAGCACAACCGCTAAGGTAGTGGAAAACACCATAGCCTGATAGCTTTTATTACGGAATGCCTGGTCGGCTTGTGTAAGCAGCGTGCTTGATCCATAGACCCACACCCGCACGGTACCAATATTTTCACCATTGGAATAAATAGGCGCACTCGCAAGGGATTCCCTGTTTGTTGGGGCTAGGGATATTTGTGCGCTGCTCGCAGTAGTCAGTGAATTGTCGAACAGTGTATTACCATCGGCATCAATCACCTGCACGCCCACACCATCAGATATATCGCTTGCCGACTGAGCAGGCGATAAAGCGCCACTATGCCATTCACCACTTTGAGCATACTTCGATCCGATTGCTCCAGCTGTCGTCTGCGCAATACGCTGCATGTTCTCGCGTGTATACGTTTGAAAGTGCTGTTCCCATACGAACGACAGCACCCCGAATGCCACGAGTGCTGTCATGCCAGCAATCAACACGAAGGCACCAGACACCTTGGTGGTATAGGACCAGTTGTGTCCCCGCTTCTTATCGCCTTGCTTCTGGCGCTGCTTTTGAGATGCACCGTTGCGCACCCGTTTGCCCCCTTGCCGTATGCGTTACACCAAAGCAAAGCGCGGCCGCTCCCACGACCGCGCCTTCACGTTTCTGTGCGTTACTGACCTTGCTTCGTTGGGTCCTCAAATCGATAGCCCACACCATGAACTGTGTGCAGCCACGTGGGATTACGCGGATTGTCGCCAATCTTTGCGCGCAGGTTCTTCACATGACTATCTATTGTGCGCTCATAGCCTTCAAAGTCGTAGCCGAGTACCTTTTCCACCAGTTCCATACGGGAATACACACGTCCCGGATACCGTGAAAGGGTGGTCAGAAGTTTGAATTCACTAGCCGTTAGGTCAACTTCTTTACCAGAAACAAGCACCTTATGTCCACTTACGTCAATGGTGAGCTCGCCAAATTCAAGTACTTCGCGCTGCGGCTCAACGTCGGAATGCACGCGGCGCAGCAGAGCACGCACGCGCGCCACCAGCTCGCGCGGACTAAACGGCTTAACCAAATAATCGTCAGCACCCAGCTCTAAGCCAATAATGCGGTCTTCAACCTCACCCTTGGCTGTTAGCATAATAATGGGCACATCGGAGTTGTCACGGATAGCGCGGCATACCCGCTCACCCGGAACACGTGGCAGCATCAAATCGAGAATAACCAGGTCAAAATGATGCTTACTGAACTCTTCTAGTGCTTCCTGGCCATCACCAACAGCTGTTACCCAGTAGTTCTCGCGTTCGAGGTACGCAGCAACTGCGTCGCGAATGGCCTTTTCGTCTTCGACGAGAAGAATTCGCCGTGTTTCATTATTCATACGATGACGTCTCCTTCGATCCAATCCATAGGATACTAATGAGCGCCCTTCATGTTGTAATCACACGATGTGAGAAACGTCTTTTCAGGGCGTCTGCAATTATTGTATCAATTAAGCTGAAGTCGACCTGAAATTGCAGCCAGGATGACAAAATATTTTTCTGTCCGTCACAAATCCCATTTGAAAGAAGTCTTTTGTCGGCATCACCACAACAACCGTTTCGCAGTCAAGCGTCCCCACGGCGCACGAATGCTAGTGGGCGCCCTTCAGTGGCGTCCCAGCGGCAGCGGTCTGCGGGATTTCAGTCGGCGGGAAACACCGGATCGGGCAGATTAGAAAAGAATGGATTAGAAAATCGCGTGACAGCCCGGCCGATCACGCGGCGGCGCTTTTTGATCGGCGCCGGCATTACGGCTGCAACAGCCGCAGTTGTCGGCGGGAGCGTTGTCGCCTTAGAACAGCGACGCAACACTTCTTCTATCAGTACGCTGTCGGTGCCTACTTCATCGGTCTTCACGCTGGATGATTGCACGCAAGTAGACTCATCTGAAGCATTTGAGCAAGTGGGCAATTTCACCCTTCCCTTTGGATCGCTTATCTGGGTAAACGATACCAATGTAGCAGGCTGTTTAATCCCTACCGAATCGGCAAGTCCACTTGTACAAGGCGCCCTTCTTAATCTTTCGAGTGGCAATCACACCGTTGTCTTAAAGGCCGCTCAAAGTGCTCAAGAAGGGTTTGAAGTATACGATCTGCGTGCAACGGAATCCGGCGTTGTCTGGATTGAAGAAAACATATTTGATGGGCAGTGGCGCTTGTACTGCGCCCCTCTTTCAAGTGGGTTTTCCCTGGGGACTGCTCGTCTTGTTGACGAAGGAACAAACGCAACCGATATTCCCTCTCTGGCAGCTGTCGGGTCGTCGGCATTTTGGCAAGTAGCACCAGCTGTCACGACCAAAGAAAAATCAAGCCGTACAGGAAAAACCCAAATCAAACGCGCTGCATTTTCTGCGGGTGATGCTGAAGTTATCCACGAATCAAATGGACAGCCCGCGTGCGAAATCTATGCTTCCGACAAGGGAATAGCTGCTGCACCGCACCATCCCGATTCATCGCGGTACTATCAGATTGTTTGCTTCGACGAACAAGGAGCACGAACAGATGACGCACTAACACTTCCTGCTGGCATGAAACCGACTGAAGTTGGTTGGGGTCCTTCGGGTATGTCCTTCTGCTTTGAAAGTATCTACAACTTTGGCGATGGTATCGCCAACCTGGGCACCTATGTACCTGCTCGTACCAGTAGCGATTACAACCAGGTGCCATGGTTCCGCTTCGGACGCACGCCGCTTGCCGCACCCGCCTGGTGCACCGATAGCTGGCTGGCCGTAAAGTCCACGCAATCGGTCTGCGCGGTAAACGTAGCGGAAAAGACATACTGCGCCTTCGATGTTCCTTCTGGAGCAGCGAGCTGGGGAGATTATTTGGTGAGCAGTGGCCAACATGGAACAATTGTTACCGCAGCTCAGGTAAGCCCTTCTACTTCTGACACATCGCAACGCACGTGCAAAGTACGCGTATGGAAGCCAGTTTAATCGTTTAAGCGGCCCTGTACTTCGTGTGCCTATTATGCGTGTACCTACTCTGTGCGTACTTTCGTACTCATGCAGTCTGCGCTGCACTATGAGACACGCCTGCTCCCGAGATGTGCGATACGTACTATGAATGTGTGCTGGTAGCGTTAATCGTAGAATCGCGCAGATGGATAGGGCGGCTCAAGCGCTCGTTTGAAGGCAAAGCGCTGCGCCCGCTCAATAATCTGACGCACTTCTGAGACATTTTTCGATCCAGAAAGTCCCTCAGAGACGATGCGCTCTACTTCCCATCCCCATTCGAAATAACGGATAAGAATGGCATCGAGTGTTGCGTAATCAATGCCCAAACTTGATTCATCCTCTTGACCCGGTGCTAGTTCGGCACTGGGCGGCTTTACCAGCACGCGCGTAGGAATAGGTTCTGGCAGACCGGCTGCTCGTGCGCGTTCGTTGCGCGCCCGAGATAGGGTATAGACATCAGTCTTATACAGGCCACCAATGGGCGCAAACGCCCCAGCAGTATCACCATAAAGCGTCGAATAGCCCATCATAGCTTCACTTTTATTGCCCGTGTTGACGAGCATCCACCCATGAGCATTCGAAAGAGCCATCAGACAGACCATCCGGCAGCGAGCTTGCGTATTCTGACTGGGTAGGTTATCCCATGCTTTCCCACACGGCTCAGCAAGCAGTTCGGCAAATGCCTGATACGGCTCGACAATAGAAAGTACTTGATAGTCGATGCCAAGCGTACGCGCTTCGTCTTCGGCATCCTCAACCGAATGGGCACTCGAATACGGGCCAGGCAACAACACGCCATGAACTGATGAAGCACCAAACGCATCAACGCACAGCACAGCGCAGAGTGCAGAATCAATGCCCCCTGAAAGGCCAATGACGCATTCCGTGAATCCCGCCTGATGAGCAAACGTGCGAAGAGCCGCAACGCACGTATCATATTTCTCGAATGCGTCCATAAGAAACCTCTGGCTTCTTGTTAAACAGTAGGAGCTCGGCTACCGCAGTGCGCGAACACGCTCGGCAAGCCACGAAGCCCACGCCTCAACACCTGCGCCATTCGTCGCCGACAGGGGGAAAATGGGGGCTGTTGGATTGAGCTGCTTCACATGCTCGGTAAAGGCATCTTGGTCAAAGTCGAACACGGGCATCGTGTCGATTTTATTCAGCACAATAGCCTGTGCAACTTGGAAAATACCAGGGTACTTCAGTGGCTTGTCATCGCCCTCAGGCACCGACAAGATCATAACCTTAGCGTTTTCCCCTAAATCAAAATCAGTGGGACACACTAGGTTACCCACGTTTTCCAGCAGAATCAAATCGAGGTTATCCAAATCGAGCACGCTTATGGCCCGCTTGATCATATCGCTTTCAAGATGGCAGGCACCGCCCGTATTGATCTGCACTGCCGCAATACCCTGCGCCTTAATTTTTTCGGAATCGACACTTGAAGCAATGTCGCCTTCAATAACGGCAATATTGAATTCATCACGAAGCGCTTCAATAGTTGCTAGGATAGTTGATGTCTTCCCTGATCCAGGACTTGCGAGAATATTGAGAACGAACACTTTCTTTTCGGCAAACAGCGCTCGGTTCTCTGCGGCAAGACGGTCGTTTTTATCGAGAATCGGCTGCTTCATATCAATCTGCATCAAAATCACTCCTCTTTGCCGTCGGGAATATCAACCTCGATAGACTCAATTGCAAGATCGCGCCCGGCAATAAGCTCAGTCGCAAAACTGTCACAGTTGGGGCATGTCATATGAAAACGATCGTGATCGAATTCATGCCCGCATTCAAGACAGCGACTGCGCGGCGACACCATATTGATGGTTAGTTTCGAGCCTTTGAAAAGCTCGTTGTCTTCGGTGAGTGCCTCGTAGGCAAACACCAGGCAATCTTCGATAGCCTCAGTCATTTCACCGACCGAAAGAGTAACCTGTAACACCTTGTCTGCACCGGCATCATGCGCTGCACGCGTCACCGCGTCCATTACACTTGTCATCATGCCTAGTTCGTGCATGGATTATTCCTTCGATTCCTTTTCCAGCTTGCGCCGCTCTTGGCGCTCGGCCCATTCCGCTTCCCATTCTGCATCTTCTGCAGCTTGA